>NZ_JBFJMY010000320.1:0-4953 GCF_041633695.1 Hydrogenophaga sp. | reverse complement strand
GGCCCAGCGTCATGCCCAAACGCCCCGACGCAGCCACTGCTCTCGCTGCAAGCCGGTGCCGAGTACCGCGCAGATCCGTTCGAGTCCGCCGCCGCTCCGCCCGGCAGCCAAACTCCGTGATGTGCGCCCACGCGGGCGCGAACGCACCGGACCTGCGGGTGTGTTTGCTTGTTTCTGACCGCGAAACGGCCCCACCGGTGTGGGCTCTTCTACTGCATTCATGGTTGGGGCTGGGGTTGGGACCGGCTCGAACGAACCAATCGCCATCATCCCCCATTTCCGAGACACGGGGCACAGGACGCGCCAACCTGCACAGGTGGGTGGCCCGCTGCCAGGCTCTACGCGGCGGCACCATCCAGACCCGGCCGGGCCCGCGCGCGGCAGGAAAAAGGAGCGAAGGAGCACCTGCCTTTTTCTAGCCTCCCCTCCCCGCACCTGAAAGATCCGACGGCGCCTCCGTAGCGCAAAGTACCTGTTTCTGGGTACCGCCGGAGCACAAAGCACCACCCCTCACACCGCATTACACGCAGCACAAAAAAATAGCGAAAAACGTCTCAAGTCCTTCAAGCCGACACCGATAAACCAGACGTAAGTCCTTCATCACTCTGCGAAGACAGCCGCCCTTGGATTTACATCCTATTGAGTCCTTCGTTATCGGTTTCCTGTTCCCCTCCAACCAACCCAAGGAGTCCCCGTGAAAAAGATGATCCAAACATTCTGGCGCGACGAAGACGGCGCAACCGCCATCGAATACGGCTTGATCGCCGGCTTGATTTCGGTGGTGATCTTGGTGGTGCTGGGCCAGATCGGCGTCAAGCTCAACACCATCTTCACCTCCATCAGCACCGCATTGGGGGCTTGAATGGCCATTTCAGCAGGATCAACCGCCGTGCTTATCGCCAGCGCGTTGTTCCTGCTGTGTGTCGCCGCTTTTGACATCGCGCGCCGAAAAATGCCCAACACGGCCCTCATTCTGGGCGGCGCGGCGGCCACACTTCTCCTGTCCACCCACACGCACCCACTCCAACTGAGCTGGCTGGCCGCTGGCGTCGGCTTGTTGGTGGGTGCTGTGCTGTACCTGCCCTTCTATCTGAGCCGTCTCATGGCCGCAGGCGACGTGAAGCTGGGCTGCCTGCTCGGGTATTCGCTGGGCGCAGAAGCTTTGCTGCAGGTTTTCCTGCTCGCCAACGTACTGGCTCTGGGGCACAGCCTGGTGTTGCTGGCGCTCAAGCGCCGCAAGGCAGCGGCTCTGGCCCCCGCCGGGCTTGCACCTGCCAGGGCCCACAACGGAAAACCACAAAAAATCCCGCTCGCCGGGTACATGGCCATTGCCACGCTGGCAGCCATGGTGATGCAGGCACAGGGATAACCACGAATTTTTGGGCAGCGCACAAAAACCAGCTGCCCGACATTCCACTCTTCCACCCAGACCCAGTCCACCACAACCCACACTCCTGCGCGGTACCAACATGTTCAATTTGTCCAAGATGATTGCGGCGGTTTTGGTGGTCGTCGCCGTGCTCCTGGCTGGGTACGCGTTCGTGCTGGGCGACAAGCCCACCGTGCCCGTGACCCAGGCCGGTGTCAACGAAAAGGCGGAGATCAAGGTTCAGCAATACCCGGTCGTGATCACCACCCGGCTGGTGCGTGCCGGCCAAGCCATGCAGGCCGCAGACCTGCGCGTGGCGCTGCTCAGCATCAACCCCGCAGGCGCCTCTGGCGACGCCGCCCAGCTGGTGGGCCAGGTGCCGGCCATGGATCTGCATCCCGATACACCCGTGTTGTCCCAGCAACTGGCCGCTGGCCTTGCGATGCAGATCGCACCCGGGGAACGCGCCATTGCCGTCAAGGTGGACGAGGTGAGCGGGGTCGCCAACCTGGTGCGGCCCGGCGATTTTGTCGACGTGTTTTTTGCGCTGCGGCGCGACAACGGTGAGGTTGATCAAAGCCAGGCGCGCATGCTCATGTCCAAAAAGAGGGTACTGGCTTTTGGACACCTCTCGCTGGATGGGCCTACCCTGCCCGATGGCAAAACCCCAGCCCCCGTGTTGTCGTCCCGCGTCGAGCCGGCCCGCACCGCCGTGCTGGCCATCCCCGTCGACGAGATCAACCCGCTGCTGCTGGCTGAAAACAACGGCCGCCTATCCCTGGCTCTGCGCCACCCTGCCGACGAAGCGGTGCCCACCCCCGAGCTCTTTGCAGCCTGGCCCACGGTGTTGCGGGCCGCAGTGACAAAAGACGCAGAGGGTCGCCGCACGGCAGCCACCTCGGTCCGCACACTGGAGGGTCTGGATCTCGCCACCGCCGGCCTGTCCATGGAAACCCTGGCACAAGGCAACGGCGCACAGCGGCTCAGCTCGGGCCGTCTGCCCCGCGTGCCCACGGTCCGAACTGTGCGCCAGCCCGCAGCGCCAGAACATCGCCAGAACATCGAGGTGATTCGCGGCAAGGAAGTGGCCTCGGTCCAACTGCCCTGAGCCCCCCACCGGACCCCGCCGAAGGAACACCCCCATGAACACCATCCCGCGCCCATTTTGGAACCCGCACGGCAACGCTGCGCTGTTCGCCACCGCTCTGACCGTGCTGGTGGCTCCCGCCTCGGCACAAGAGGTGTTGACCCTGCATGTGGGCAGCCAGCACGAAATCGTGATCGACAAAGGCATAGACCGCGTCGCGGTGGGCGACGAAAAGATCGCCAGCATCGTCTTGTCGCGGCCGCAGGGGAAAACCCAGTCGGTGCGGGTGCTGGTCTCGGCGCAAGCGCCTGGCAGCACCACCCTGATGCTGTGGACGAAAGGCGACACCGAGGCCAAGCGCTACCGCGTGGACGTGCAACGCCGGGTTCAGGCGTTTGAACACACTTTTTCCGACACCTCGGCCTACCTGCAAGCCACCCAACGCGCGCAGGCCGGGCGCAGCAAAGACGACGTTCTGCTGGACGGGGCCAAGATCGATGTGCGCAGCCACACCGTTCAGGTGGATGTGAAAATTGTCGAGTTCAACAAACGGGTGCTCAAGCAGGCCGGCCTGAATCTGTTCAGCACCGGAGCCAACAAACACGGTTTCAGCTTCGGCGTGTTCGCGCCAGGTTCGCTCAGCAACGCCGGCTTTGGCGCCAACGGTGCACTGGCGCTGGAGGCCGCCTCGCCGCTGACGCAGGCCTTTGGTCTTGTCATGAACTTTGGCAAGGCCAATGTTGGCCTGAACCTCGGCCTGCTGGAAAGCAACGGTCTGGCCAGGGTGCTGGCCGAACCCACGCTGGTGGCCTTGTCCGGCCAGAGCGCGAACTTCCTGGCCGGCGGCGAAATTCCCATTCCGGTCTCGCAAGGCCTGGGCTCCACCAGCATCGAATACAAGTCGTTTGGCATCGGACTCACCGTCTCGCCCACCGTGCTGTCCAACGACCGCATCGTGCTGAAGGTGGCGCCCGAAGTGAGCGATCTGGACTACAACAACGCGGTCACGCTGGACGGCGTGGCCGTGCCCGCGATGACGACGCGCCGCGCCGACACCACCATCGAACTCGGCGACGGCGAGAGCTATGTCATTGGGGGGCTGGTCAGCCGCAACACCACGTCGAGCGTGGACAAAGTGCCGGGCCTGGGTGATCTGCCGGTACTGGGCTCCTTCTTCAAACGCCAGACCTACCAGCAAAACGAAACCGAGCTGGTCATCGTGGTCACACCCACCCTGGTCAAGCCCATGGCCCGTGGCACCAACCTCCGTGCCTCTCTGCCAGGCGAAGGCCGTGACAGCGCTGACAACGCCGTCTGGCGCGGCTTTCTCCTGGGCACGGCCGGAGATCCTTCCCTGCCCGGTTTCTCCAAGTGACATCCGATCCGGGCCGAGCGATGACACAAAACGTCCCTTATCACGGCATGAAGCACCTGGGAAAAAGGGTGTACCTGTATGCGTCCCCCAACAGCGACAACATCCGCTGGATGACGGGGGCGCTGGCCGACACCGGCTTGGTGGTGGCGCTGGAGCGAAACGAATCGGTCGTCGCCGAAGGGGTTGCCACCCACCAGCCGCAATGCGTGTTTCTGGACTACAGCGACCAAGGACCATGGACCTGCGACGGCAGCATCACCCGCAGCATTCGAAAGAACTGGCCCCATGTGCTGGTGATCGCCACCGGTGACGCGGGCGACACCAACAGCATGATCGCCGCGCTGCGCAACGGGGTCGACGACTTCGTCTTTGTGAACAGCGAACCCGAGAGCGTCAAGTCGGCGATCGATGTGCTGGTGTCGCGCCGCAAAAGCGAACAGGTCGAAGTGCGCGGTCAGACCCTGGCGCTCCTGGGCGCGCGGGCCGGCATGGGTGTGAGCACACTGGCCAGCAACCTCGCCATTGCCCTGCAAGATGCCTGCGGCTTTGCACCTGGCCAAGTGCAACACCCGGCACCACAAGGCGTGGCGCTGCTCGATCTCGGCTTGCCGGCTCGCGATAGCTTGCTGTATCTCGGCCAGCAAAGCAGTTTCAGCTTTGTGGAGGGCGTCAAGAACCTCCAACGGCTGGATCGGACTTTGCTGCAAACCGCGCTGGCGCACGACAGCAACGGCACCGCCATCCTGCCCCTCCCCGCCAGCCTGTCCGAAATCAAGGGCATCTCCTATTCCGAGTCGGTTTCGCTGATCCGGCGCATGGCCGATTTTTACGATTTCCTGATCACCGATCTGGGCGGTTTCGGCCTGAACGACATCGTTGCCCAAACCGTGCGCGACGCCGACAAGGTCTGGGTCGTTTGCGACCAGAGCATGGGCGGCATCGTCTCCACGGCCCAATTGCTGCGCGTCTTGCAAGAGCGTGGCTTGGACATCCAGCGCTTTCGGCTGATCGTCAACAAGTTCAACCCCAACATCCACCTGCCTGCCGAAGACGTGGCCTCTCGCCTGGGTGTCGCGCTGGGCCATGTCATTCCTGAGCGCAGCACCGCGTTGTTGACGGCCG
>NZ_JBFJMY010000319.1:0-4956 GCF_041633695.1 Hydrogenophaga sp. | reverse complement strand
CTCGCAGCCCCGCCACTCGACGCTGTGGTTTTGGTTGAAAAGCTGGCGGCGCGTCTGCAACTCGCAGCACTGTGAGCGAGAAGCCTCTCATGAAGCACCAGATTCGACTCTTCCACAGTCATCGAGCTAAGGTCAGGTGTTCCTATGGCGCAATGCTCAGCCAGCCTCACGCATAACGTGTTCGCAACTCCCGCTTGAGCAGCTTGCCGCTGGGGTTCTTGGGCAGGCTGTCGGTGAACACCACGCGCTTGGGGGATTTGAAGCTGGCCATGTGCTGGTTGCAGTGCGCCACCACCTCGGCCTCGGTCAAGCTGTGGCCGGCCTTGAGCACGATCACCGCCGTGACCGCTTCCACCCATTTGGGGTCGGGCAGGCCGATCACCGCGACCTCGCTCACGCCGGGCAGGCGGTACACCATCTCTTCCACCTCGCGGCTGGCCACGTTTTCGCCGCCGGTTTTGATCATGTCCTTCTTGCGGTCCACGACGGTGATGTAGCCCTCGTCGTCGATGATGGCCAGGTCGCCGCTGTGGAACCAGTCGCCTTCGAACGCGGCGCGGGTGCGCTCGTCGTCGTGGAAGTAGCCCAGCATCAGGTGCGGCGAGCGGTGCACGATTTCGCCCACTTCGCCCACCGCCACGTCCTGCATCGCGTCGTCGACCACGCGGGTCTCCACGTTGAGCACGGCCTTGCCGCAGGAGCCGGGTTTGCGCAGTTGGTCCTCGGGGCCGAGCATGGTGGCCAGCGGCGCGATCTCGGTCTGGCCGTACAGATTCCACAGGCGTACCGATGGCAGGCGGCTCGCCAATTCCTTGAGCACTTCCACCGGCATGATGGACGCGCCGTAGTAGCCCTTGACCAGGCTCTTGACCCGGGCGGGATCGAACAGCGGCGAGCGCAGCAGCGCGATCCACACCGTGGGCGGCGCAAAGAAGCTGGTGATCTGGTGTTTTTCGATCAAGGCCAACAGGTTGTCGGGCACCGGTTTGGCCGTGATCACGTTGCTGCTGCCCATGTAGATCGCGGGGCCAAAAAACACGTCGAGCTGCGCGCAGTGGTAGAGCGGCAGCGCGTGCAGGGCGCGGTCTTCTTGTGCGATGGCGGCGTCCACCACGCAGCTCACGTACTGCCACAACACGGCGTCGTGCGTGAGCATGGCGCCTTTGGGTGTGGATTCGGTGCCGCTGGTGTAGACGATTTGTGCCAGGTCCTGGCTGCCCAGGCTGACATCGGGCAGCGGGTCGGTGCAGGCGGCCAGCGTGTCGAAGTTGTGCATGCCCGCCACCGGCTCGCTGGGGTCTTCGGATGGCAGCCAGATGAATTGCGACACCTGGGTGTCCAGCGCGGCGGCTTCGTGGGCGAGGGCGGCCAGGCCGCTGTCGGTGGCCAGGGTTTTGGCCCCGGCGTGGCGCAGGATGTAGGCGACTTCGTCGCCCTTGAGCATGAAGTTGATCGGCACCATCACCGCACCCCGGCGCGCCAGCGCAAAACGCAGGGCTGCAAAGCCGTGCGAATTGCGGGCCAGCACGGCGACTTTGTCGCCTTGCGCCACACCCACGCTGGCCAGGCCAGCGGCCAGGCGGCTCACCAGCGCGTCGAAAGCCGCGTAGCTCCATTCGGTGGCGCCGCAGACGATGGCGGTCTTGGCGGGCAGTCGGCCAGCGGTGCGGCGCAGCGCGTCGGCAATGGTCTGGCGGCGCACCACGGGGTGGACGGCGGTTGATGACATATGGGAACTCCTGTGTCGCAGTTGAAACGGGTTGGATGGCGCTGGGCTGTGGCGCCGAACGGACTTGCCATGGATTGAAATCGATTCGGCGTGGATGGCAATGGGCATTTATACCGAGCGGCTGTCACCTGTGCGGCTGCGGGGGGCTTTGTGTGCCCGTGTGGTGGGTGTGGCAGCCGGGCCAGACCGCAGCGGGCGCGGGCTATCATGGCGCGATGGACCCCGTGACATCAACACAAACCACCCTCAGCCGCTGGGGCAAGCAGGTGCGCGCCACCTGGCTGGCGTGGTGGCGCGTCTTGCTGCTGGGCGCGCAAATCGTGGTGCTGGGGCTGCTGCCGTCGAGCTACGAGCGCGGGGTTCAGCGGCAGGCGGTGTTGCGCAATATTTACATGGCCACGGCGCCGCTGCTGACCTGGTTTCTGGTGCTGTCGGCGCTCATCAGTCTGGTGCTGATCCGCATCGTGGTCGCCACGGCGTTCAGTTACGGCCTGTCGCAGTACGCGCTGGAGGTGCTGGTGCGCACCCTGGTGCTGGAACTCATTCCCTTGTACGTCGCGATGTTCGTGGCCTTGCGTTTCAGCATGCCCGGCGCCGAAGACGTGCACGAAACCTTGAGCGAGCTGCAAGACGATGGCGTGGTGCGCGCCCACCAGACGCTGTTGCGCAACGAGCTGTTGCCGCGCGCCGTGGGCAGCGTGTTTTCGGTTTTGATGCTGGCCGCGCTCAGTTGCGTGATCGCCTTGGTGCTCACCTACCTCACGGTCTACGGCTTTTCACCCTGGGGTCTGCCGGCCTATACCCGTGGCGTGGGGCAGGTGTTCACCCCCGCCGTGACCCTGATTTTTGCGCTCAAGACCGTGTTTTTGAGTCTGGCGGTGGCCATTGTGCCGCTGGCGTCCAGCACCCACCGAGACCCCAGCGGCCGCTACAGCCGGCGCAGCGACATCACCGAGTTTGCGCGCCTGTTTTCGGTGGTGCTGCTGATCGAAGTGGTGTCGCTGTTGGGCAACTACTATTGAGCCTCCATGAACGACGAAGCCAAAAATCCCCCCAGCGCCCGCACGGCGGCCGGCACGGTGAAGAACATCGAGGTCAAGGCCGCGCTGTTGTTGCTGTTCATGCTGGCACTGGTGCTCGGTTCTGCCGCCTACGTGCTGTACGCGCGGGGCGTGTTCGAAAGCACCCAGCGGGTGGTGCTGCTGGCCGACGATTCCGAGGGCGTGGTGGTCGGCATGGACGTCACCTTTGCCGGGTTTCCCATTGGCCGCGTGGCGCGCATCGAACTGGGCGAGGACGGCAACGCGCGCATTTTGGTCGACGTGCCGAGCAAGGACGCGCGCTGGTTGCGCACCTCCAGCATCTTCACCATGGAGCGCGGCATTGTGGGTGGTACCCGCATCCGCGCCTTCAGCGGTGTGCTGGAAGATCCGCCGCTGGAAGATGGCGCGGTGCGCACGGTCTTGCGTGGTGATGCTTCGGCCGAAATTCCGCGCCTCACCGCATCTGCGCGCGAACTGCTGGACAACCTGAACGCGTTGACCGGCGCGGGCGCTCCTCTGGCCAAGACCCTGGCCCAGGCGCAAGACGCCGTCGCACGCCTGAACGGACCGCAGGGTGCGATGGGCTTGTTGTTCGGCAACGAGGCCGATGCGCGCAAGATCGTGGACACGGTGGACCGCACCAACGCACTGCTGGCGCGGGCCGAGGCGCTCACCGCGCGTCTGGACAAGCTGGTGCTCAACGCCGACAAGCAGGTGTTTGGCGACCCCGGCGCCCAGAGCACGGCGGCTCAATCCGGCCTGGTGGGCGACGTGCGCGCCAGTGTGCAGCAGCTCAACGGCTTGCTGGGTGAGGCGCGTGGCAGCTTGCAAAAGGTGGACGCGGTGCTGGTGGAGGCGCAGGGCATTGCCAGCAATACCCGCGAGGCCACGGTCGATCTGGGCGCCTTGCGCGCCGAGGTGGAGGCCAGTCTGCGCAAGGTGGACAGCCTGGTGAACGAGGTCAACCGCAAGTGGCCGTTCGCCCGCGAGACGGAGATACAACTGCCATGATGTGGAACACCCCCGCGCCGACTTCGTCGTCACCCCCTCAAGAGGGCAACGCCAGCAGCCCGGCGAAGCCGGTTCTGCGGCGTTCAAGGCCCACCCCCGCGCCGTGCGTTTTGCGCCCATCACCTCCTCAAGAGGGCAACGTTTGTGGCCCGGCGAAGCCGGTTCCACAAGGTTTCTGGAGCAACTTCCTGTCTGGCGCAACGGTCTGGACGCTTGCGCGCTGGTCTGTGGTGCCAGTGGCGGTTGTGTTGTCGGCCTGTTCCAGCACGCCACCGCCGCCCGAGTGGCAGATGAACGCCAAGGGCAGTATCGAGCGCGCCGCCGATGCCTGGCTGCGTGGCGACGCCAAGATCGAAGCGGTGGAATTCGCACGCGCGCGCAGCGACGTGGCGAGTACCGCGCGCCCCGATTGGCTGGCCCGGCTGGAACTGCTGCGCTGCGCCACCCGCGTGGCGGCATTGGATTTCCAGGCCTGCACCGGCTACGAGGCTTTGGCGCCCGACGCTGCGCCTGCCGAGCAGGCCTATGCGCGTTACCTCGGCGGCAGCGCGCAAGCGGCGGATGCGCCGCTGTTGCCGCCGCCCCACCGGGGTTTGGCTGCGGGCTCCAGCAGCCCCGATGCCACCTTGGCGGGCATCGAAGAACCACTCTCCCGCCTGGTTGCCGCCGGTGTGCTGATGCGGCGTGGCCAGGCCACGCCTGGCGTCATTCGGCAGGCGGTGGAAACGGCGTCGGCCCAGGGCTGGCGCCGGCCTCTGCTGGCCTGGCTGGGTGTGCTGCAGCAGCGTGCCCAGGCCGCTGGTGCTGTGGACGAGGTGGCGCGTGTTCAGCGCCGAATCGATCTGCTGGCGCCCAGCGCCACCGTCCGACCATCTACCCCCTGAACGGGCGTGCCATGGTCGAAGCGCTGGCGCTCGGGCGCCGACGCTGGACGGCGCAGGATCAGGCAAAACTGCTTTGAAGGAGTCGTGCCATGGGCATTGAACTGGATCACACCATCGTGCCGTCGCACCACGCGGCGGCCTCGGCCCAGCGCCTGGCCGAACTGCTCGACGTGCCTTGGGCCGCCAGCGGACCGGGGCCCTTCGTGCCGGTCTATGTCAACCAGGGTCTGACCCTGGACTTCATCGAGACGGACGAGCCCTTTCCGGTCTACCACTTCTGTTTTCGCGT
>NZ_JBFJMY010000318.1:0-4966 GCF_041633695.1 Hydrogenophaga sp. | reverse complement strand
TGATCGCGATCTTGACGATGGACGGGCCACCCAGATGAATGCGTGCGTTACCGCGCACCATCACCACTTCGTCCGACAGCGCGGGAATGTAGGCGCCGCCCGCGGTGCAACCGCCGAACACGGCCGAGAGCTGCGGCAGGCCGGCCTGCGACATGCGGCACTGGCGGTGGAAGCTGTTGCCGAAGTAGTCCTTGTCGGGAAACACGCGGTCCTGCTCCGGCAGAAAGGCACCGCCGCAGTCCACCAGGTACAGGCAGGGCAGTCGCAGGCGCTCGGCGATTTCCTGCGCCCGCACGTGTTTCTTGACGGTTTCATGGAAGAACGAGCCGCCCTTGACGGTGGCGTCGTTGGCGATGAACATGCACGGCCGCCCGGCCACCATGCCGACGCCGGTGACGATGCCCGCACCCGGCACCTCGTTGCCATACTGATCCCAGGCCGCCAGCGGCGAGAGTTCCAAGAAGGCGCTGCCGTCATCGACGATGAAGTCGATGCGCTCGCGCACCAGCAGCTTGCCGCGCGCGTGGTGGCGCCCGATGTGCGCATCACGCCCGCCAGTGGCCACCCCGGACAGGCGTGTGCGCAAGGTCTCGACCTGGGTGCGGCCGTGCGCCAGCGCCTGGTGGTAGGAATCGCTGCGGGTGTCGATACGGCTTTCTAGGGATGTCATCTGTGTCATCTTTTCATTGCAGCGAGCGAGCCGCTGTGCATCACATGGCCTGACAGGGAGCGGCCGATGATGCGTTCGGCCAGCCGCGCCGCCTCGATCAGCGCCTCCAGGTCGATCCCGGTCTCGATGCCCAGTTCCTCGCACATGAAGACCATGTCTTCGGTGCAGATATTGCCGGCCGCGCCACCGTGCGTGTGGCCCGCAAACGGACAGCCGCCCAGACCGGCGACCGAACTGTCGAACAGCCGCACGCCCATTTGCAGGGCGGCATAAACGTTGGCACCGCCGACGCCGCGCGTGTCGTGCAGGTGCAGGCCAATCTGCGCCTCCGGTACGATCGCGCGCACCGCGCCGACGCGGCGCTTGATCTCCTCGGGATGGGCCCAGCCCATGGTGTCGGCCAGGTAGACCACCGGCAGCGGCACACGCCGGTCGGCGCAGGCATCGACCAGCCAGCGGACCTGATCGGTCAGGACCGACAGCGGCACGGCACCACCGAGATTGCAGCCAAAGGCCGTGATCACGTAGGCCTTTTCCACCGGAATGCCCAGGGCGATGTAGCGGTCCAGCCAGCCGAGCTGGCGTTCACGCATCTCGGCCACGCTGCAGTTGTTGTTGCGCTGCGAAAACGGCTCGGTGGTGTAGAACATCAGCTTGCCGTCCAGGTCCACCTGTTCGCAGGCGCGCGCACGCTCGAAGCCGTTGTCGTTGAGCCAGAGCGCCGTGTAGCGGGTGCCAGGGCGCTTGGTGATGGCGGCAAACAACTCGGATGCGTCGACCATCTGCGGCACCGCGCGCGGACTGACGAAGGACGCCACCTGGATCTGCTTCAGGCCCGAGGCGCTCAAAGCATCAATCAGCGCGGCGCGATCCGCCAGCGGATAGGTTTTTGGCTCCATCTGGAAGCCCTCGCGCGGGCCTTCCTCATGGAACTCGACGGAGGTAGGTAAGTTGCTCATCGCTGACTTCTCTTTCCATCAGGAGGGGCTGACTTCGGCGAGCACCTGGTGGCGCTCGACCATGTCGCCGACCCGGCAGCGCAGGCTGCTCAAGCTACCTTCGAACGGCGCCGTAACGTGCAGCTCCATCTTCATCGATTCAAGCACGATCACGGTCTGCCCGATAGCGACCATCTCGCCGACCGCCGCTTTGACCGCCACCACCTTGCCCATCATCGGCGCGCCCAGCTGGCCGCTGGCGCCGGCGTCACCGGCGTCCCCTCCCAGATAGGGTTGCGCCATGAACACGCCGCTGCCCAGCGCGCTGGCGAGCTCGACCTGCCGCGCATCGCCCCGGATCGTCAGCTCCAGCGCCCGCCCGCCGCACTGCAACAGGGAGCGCCCGGCCGCGAGCGGCTGCAGCGAGGCGTTCACCTCCTGCTCGCCAATGACCAGAGAGCAGGCGCCCTGAGCGTCGCACCTCGAAAACCGCACCGGCCACTCGGCCGCGCCGGCCTTCAACACCAGGACCGGCTGGGGTGCGGCCTGAATCGGCCCACTGCGCAGGCGCCAGCCTGTGAAACCGTCCCCCAGGGTCCAGCAGCCCAATGCGGGCGACTCGGCACGCCGTTGCGCCAGCCAGTGCAACGCGGCCGCAGCCAGGTGCTCAAGCGGCGGCGGGGCGGGCGCCACCACGCCGCGCTGCGCGTGGCGCTCGTCGATCAGGCGGGTGTGAAAGGTGGCATCGCGGGTCTCTGGCCATTCCAGCAGTTCATGCAGGAATTCCAGGTTGGTGACCAGGCCGATCACCGTGCTTTCGCGCAATCCGGCCACCAGCGCCCGGCGCGCCGACTCGCGGTCAGGCCCGTGCGCGATGAGCTTGGCGATCATCGAGTCGTAGTGCGGCGAGATCTCGTCGCCACTGTCCACCCCGGACTCGATGCGCACGCCAGCGCGCGAAAAATCGACCACCTGCAGCCGCCCGGTGGCCGGTAAAAAGCCCGCATCGGCGTCTTCCGCGCACAGCCGGGCCTCAAAGGCGTGACCGATGCAGCGCACGTCGGCCTGCGTCAGGGGCAAGGTACCGGTGTCGGCAATGCGCAGTTGCAGTTCGACCAGATCGAGGCCTGTGACTTCTTCGGTCACCGGGTGCTCGACTTGCAGCCGCGGATTGACTTCCAGGAAGTAATGTTCCTCGCCCGTGACGACAAACTCCACCGTGCCCAGGCCGCGGTAGTTCACGCCAGAAGCCAGCTTGACCGCGTCGGCCAGGATGGCTTCTCGCAGGCGCGGGCTGAGACCGCTGGACGGCGCTTCTTCGATCACTTTTTGATGGCGCCGCTGCAAGGTGCACTCGCGCTCGAACAGGTGGATGGCGTGGCCCTGGCCATCACCGGCTACCTGCACCTCCAGGTGGCGCACCTGCGGCAGGTAGCGCTCGACGATCAGTTCGCCGTTGCCGAAGGCTTTTTCGGCCTCACGCATGGCACTCTCGATGCGCGACTCCAGCCCCTCCAGCGTCTCGACCACCGCCATGCCACGGCCACCGCCACCAGCCACGGCCTTGAGCAGCACGGGCAGCTTCATACCGCGCACCAGATTCAACACCTCGGCTGGGTCGGTCATGCCGCTTTCGCTGCCGGGAATGACCGGCACGCCGAGACGGGCTGCCTCGCGCTTGGCACTGGCTTTGCCGCCGACGCGCTCGATGGTGTCGGCCCGGGGTCCAATGAAGGTCAAGCCAGCCGCATCCAGTGCGCGCACAAAGGCCGGATTTTCCGAGACAAAACCATAGCCCGGATGAACGGCGTCGGCGCCCACACGCCGGGCCGCCGCGATGATGGCATCGATGTTCAGATAACTCTCGCTGGGCGCTGCACCCCCGAGTTCGACCGATTCACCGATCTCACGCACATGGCGGGCAAACCGGTCGGCACTGGAGTGCACGGTGGCCACTTCCAGGCCGAGCTTGCGGCAGGTGCGGGCAATGCGGCAGGCGATCTCGCCGCGGTTAGCAATGAGGACTTTCTTAAGCATGCCCAACTCCTGCGGCGAAGTGGGTCATCAAGACGGTGTGGATGCGTTGCATGGCTGGCGTCCTGGTTAAAAACGGAAGACACCGAACGGCGTCGGTTTGGCGGCAGTACGGGATGCGAGGTCGAGCAGCAGTCCCATGGCGTCGCGTGTCTCCACCGGATCGATGATGTCGTCCACCCACAAATTCGAGGAGAAGTTCGCAGCAGGCTGGAAGTCTTCGTAAATCTTGCGTACCGGCGCCTTGAACGCCTCTTCTTCCTCGGGCGTCCACTCTTTTCCCTCGGTCTTGTTGATCTGTCTGCGCACCAGTGCCATCACCGTGGCGGCCTGATCCGGACCCATGATGGCCGCGCGGCCGGTCGGCCAAGCAAACATCGCGGTCGGGTTGAACGGGCGGCCACACATCGCCAGGTAACCTGCACCGTAAGAGGCGCCCATGATGATGGTGTACTTGGGCACGTTGGCCGAGGCCATCGCCGTGATCATCTTGGCCCCGGCTTTGGCAATGCCAGCCTGCTCGGCGGCGCGCCCGACCATGAAGCCGGTCACGTCGGCCATGAACAGCAGAGGGATGTCTCGCTGGCAGCACAGATCGATGAAGTGCGCCGCCTTCATCGCGCTTTCCGGGAACAGCACGCCCTGGTTGGCCAGGATGCCAACCTCGTGGCCATGGATGCGAGCAAAGCCGGTCAGCAGGGTGTCGCCGTACATCGGCTTGAATTCCTGGAATCGGCTGTCATCGACGAAACGCGCCAGAATCTCGCGCGTGTCGGTCGGGATTTTGGTGTCGCGGCTGATGATGCCGTAAATCTCGCGCGGATCGAAGCGCGGAGGCACCGACGGCTGACGCGTCCAGCGTGGCTTGGGCTGCTCACCCAGGTCCCGTACGATTTCACGCGTGATGGCCAGCGCGTGGCGGTCATCTTCGGCAATATGATCAGTGACACCGCTGACGCTGCAGTGCATCTTGGCGCCGCCCAGCGACTCTGCATCCACCGTCTCGCCGGTGGCGGCAAAGGTCAACTCGGGGCCACCGAGGTACATATAGCCTTGTTCCTTGACAATCACCGCCTCGTCGCACAGCGCCGGGATGTAGGCGCCACCCGCCGTGCAAGGCCCCATCACCACGGCAATCTGCTGGATACCCTCGGCCGACATGCGTACCTGGTTGTTGAAAATGCTGCCGAACTGCCCCACATCGGGAAAGATGTTGGCCATCTCAGGCAGGAAGGCGCCACCGCTGTCCACCAGCGTGATGCAGGGCAAGCGGTGTGCCCAAGCAATTTGCTGCGCCCGCACATGCTTCTTGCAGGTCATGCCG
>NZ_JBFJMY010000317.1:0-4969 GCF_041633695.1 Hydrogenophaga sp. | reverse complement strand
AGGTAGCCGTTGATGACGGAGCCAATGAACTCCTCGCTGACGAAATTGCATGCCACCTCGTTGGTGGCCCAACCGGGCTGCGAGGTCAGCGAGATGCGGTCGGCGCGCACCACGATGTCCAGCGCGTCGCCGGGTTGCAGCGAACGGCCCTGGGGCAGGGTTGCATGGAAGTCGCCATCGACCGAACGCACGACGATGCGCTCGGCCTCGCAGCTCACCACCTTGGTGCTGAAGATGTTGTTGCCGCCAAGGAAGTCGGCCACGAAGCGCGTAGCGGGCCGGTTGAACACCTCCAGCGGTGCACCGACCTGCTCAACGCGCCCCTGTCCCATGATGACCACGCGGTCGGCCATGGCGAAGGCCTCCGAATGGCTGTGCGTCACGTAGACGAAAGCGATGCCGAGTTCGCGCTGCAGGCGCTTGAGCTCCCCCTGCATCTTCAGGGAGAGGTTGGCATCCAGCGCGGACAGCGGCTCATCGAGCAGCAGCACAGGCGGCTCGGTGACCAGCGAGCGCGCCAGGGCCACGCGCTGCTTCTGGCCACCCGAGAGATCGGCCACGTTGCGTCGGGCGAACGCCGACAGGCCCAGCCGGTCCAGCCACTCCAGCGCACGGCGCCGGCGCTCGGCGGACGCGACACCGCGCATCTTCAGACCGAATTCGACGTTCTCCACCGCGTTGAGAAAGGGGAACAGCGCCAGGCTCTGCCACACCAGTGGTGTGTCGCGCTGCCAGGGTGGCAGATCGTTGATGCGCCGCCCGTCCAGCAGGATGTCCCCCTCGCTGGGGGCTTCCAGCCCGGCGAGCATGCGCAGCGTGGTGGTCTTGCCGCAGCCGCTGGGGCCCATGATGGCGACGAACTCGCCGTGATGAATTTCCAGGTTCACGCCACTCACCGCCTGGGACGTGCCGTAACGTTTGCCGATGTGGCGCAACTCGATCAATGCTTGCTTCATCTCTGTCTCCGGATTTTTCATGGGGGTGGCGGGTTCACGCGCCGCGCTGGCGGCCCAGGGCGCCCTTGCGCATCAGCACCAGTTGGGCCACCACGACCAGCGTGATCGTGACGGCGAACACCACCGTGCCGATGGCGTTGATGCGCGGACTCACCTGGCCCTGCAGGAAGCCCAGCACACGCACGGGCAGGGTTTCGCTGAGCCCGCCCACGAACCACGCAATGGCGAACTCGTCGAAGCTCACCGCTGCTGTGAGGCACAGCGAGGCAAACAGGGCGGGCGCAACGAAGGGCAGGATCACCTGCCGCAGCGCCACCCATTCGGTGGCGCCGAGGTTCCACGCCGCCGACTCCACCGAGCCATCCATCTGGCCCAGCCGCAGCCGAATGAGCGCCATGGCAAACGGCGTGCAGATCACCGTGTGCGCCAGCACGATGCCGTGCAAACCGTTCGCCAGCCCCAGCCGCGACAGGTAGGCCAGCATGGCCACGCCGAGAATGATGGCCGGCACCGTGGGCGGCAACAGGCCCAGAGCCAGGTAGAGCTTTTTGCCGAAGAAGCTGTAGCGGTAGTCGGCATAGGCCGCACCAAAGCCCAACGTGGTCGAGAGCAGGCTGGCGCACACGGACACGATCAAGGAATTGGCGAACGCTTCCAGCACCAGATCGTCTTCGAAGATGGCGCGGTACCAGTCGAAGGTGAAGCCCCCCAGTGGCAGGGTGGGGAAGCGGTCGGCGTTGAAGCTGAACACCACGCTGGCGACAATCGGCGCGAAGACGAATGCCAGCAGCAGCAGGGTGTAGGTCTTGAGCAGTCGGTGTGTCATGTCAGCGCCTCCGGTAGGCATAGGTGGTGGCGGCGAAGGCCACCGCCATCAAGGTGGCGATCATCGCGATGGAGACCACGGCGGCCCGTGGCCATTGCTGGCCACCCTTGGTGGTGTCGATGATCAGCATGGCCAGCGTCGGGTCCGTGCCGCCGCCCAGGTACATGGGGCTCACGAAATCACCGAAGCTGAAGATGAAGCAAAAGAGCGCGGCGATGGTGAGCCCGGCGCGCGCCGACGGGATCACCACCTTGAAGACGGCGGCGAACGGCCCGCAGCCGAGGTTGTGCGCCGCCTCGACGTGGTTTTTATCCACCATGGACAACGACATGCACTGGATCAGCACCACCAGCGGCAGGCTGAGCGTGAGGTAGCCCACGAAGGTGCCGAACACCGTGTTGAGCATTGGCAGTGGCTCGATGCCCAACAGCCCAAGCGCGCTGTTGATGAGACCTTGGTCGCTCAGAAACACCTGCCAGGCATAGATCCGCACCAGGTAGCTCGTGAAGAACGGGGTCACCAGCAGAAACATGGCCAGGCGGCGCTGGTTGTCGTTGAGCACGAAGGCCATGGCGTACGCGGCTGGCAAGGCGAGCAAGCTGGTGAGCGTGGCCGCGCCCGCCGCATAGGCCAGCGTGCGGCCGAAAGTGGCCCAGAAGTGCGACTGGGCCAGCATGTGCGTCCAGTTCAGCCACTCGAACGCAGGCGTGAGCTGGAAGTTGCGCACCAACCAGAAGCTCAAGCCGATGAGAAAGAGCAGCGGTCCGAGGAACAGGACCAACTGCCACAAGGCCATGGGCGCGGTTATCACCGTGGCGAACACGGCGCGTTGCGCGCCCGGGCGCTGCGCCCTTGGCGCAGCGAAGGTGGCCGCGGACCCGATGGGCGCGCGCAATGGGGTTGGGACAGTGGTCATGGTGGGTTCTGGTCGACGACACACCGCTCAGGCGTTCTTGTACCGGCTCCAGGCGTCCACCCAGTCCTGCAACGCCTGCTGCACGGGCTGCGCGCGCGGCGTGATGCGGCCCTCTCGGATGTCGCTGAGCGCGTTGCGCTCGCCCGGCATCATGTTCGAGCGCCGCGCTTCCCCCGGGTCGGTGCGTGCGAGCAAGTCCCAGGCCTTTCGGTTGGGCACCATGGCGGGGTAGGCCGCCATGCGCGCGGAGTGCACCTGCCCGGCAGGTGAAGTCATGTACTGGATGAACGAGCGCGCCAGTTCCTTGCGGCGCGAACCCCGGCCAATGGACAGCGACTCGGTCCATTGCAGGCCACCTTCTTCGGGGATCACGCTGCGCACCGGCGCGCCGTTCTTCTCCAGCACGCCCGTGATCCAGTCACCAATGCCGGCCATCAGCACCATCTGGCCGTTGCGCAGCGACGAGAAGGTGCCGCCGTAGTCGAAGAAGCCACCGATGTTGGGACGCAGACCGGTCAGGCGCTGCTGCACCTGTGCCCAGCGGGCCGCCTCGAGATCGAACGGTTTCTGGTTGCCCGAGAGCAGGCTGAGCTGGCCAATGTTGGGCAGATGCCAATCGAAGTGACCGACCCGGCCTTTGTACTTGGGATCGAAGTACACCTTGTAGCTGCGCGCCTCTTTTTCGCTCACCGCCTTCGTGTTGTAGGCCACGCCAAGGAAGCCAAAGCGCAGGAACACCGAGTACAGATCTTTGCCCTGCCAGTGGCCGGCGTAGTTCTGGAATTCGGGGAAAAAATCGTCGAAAGGGTAGTCGCTGGCGTCGAGCTTCTCCACCCATTGACCGGCCACGAGCTGCTGCACGTACTCGGCGTCGGAGAGGATGACGTCGTAGGTGCCGGGCGGGGACTGCGAGATCAGCGCCAGCATGTTGTCACCGCCGACGTAGTACTTGGGCCGGATGCGCACCTTGCTGCGTTCCTCGAACTCGCCGATCACGTCCTTCTCGGCGTGGCCTTGCCAGGCCAGCATGGTCAGTTCGGTGGCGGCGGTGTTCGCAAAGCTGCTCGTGGCCAACATCGGAAAAGACAGCGCGCCCAGGGTCGCGCCCTGCTGCAGAAAGCGGCGCCGATTGGTGCGGCTCAACTCAAGGGGTGTTTCCATGGACATCGGGTACCTCATGCGGTGGTGGTTGACGGGAATGGCGTGGCCTTGAAGGGCACGGGATGAACTCTCGCCGCGACAAGCTGCGCTGACAAACGTTGTTTTTGCGTGTGCGGGATGAGTTTTCTTTTCGCGCGGTCGCAGCCACCGCACCGCGCCGCAGCGAGGTGAGAACAGCTCATGCCAGGCGCGAGAAATTCCCTTTTGTGCGCACGGCCCGCGCCCACCACACTGCCGGCACGACCTCGGGGACGACCCGATGGCCCTATGACCCGTTCCTAGCCGCCATGGCTTTCAAGGAGTTCCGCATGGACTGGACCAACCCCCACTACCGCAGCAACGCGCAGTTCGATGGCATCAACCCCTCGCTGCACACACCCATTTCCCCCGACGGCCGCCCGGTGATCGGCGAGCGCTACACGCTGGCGGCTCGCCAGGGCGTGGCCGTGGTGTTGCGCCAGGGTGAACGCCTGCAGCTCATCAACCCGCATGGCTCGCAGGTGTGCGATCTGTGGGCGTTCTGCGCCGATGGTCTGCACGAGTTCATGTCGATGGAACATGTGCGTGCACAGCTGAGCCGCACCGTCCCGCGTGCGGGCGACCCGCTGTGCACGAACCGGCGTCGGCCCATCCTCACCCTGCTGGACGACAGCTCACCCGGCGTGCACGACACGTTGATCGCAGCCTGCGACCTGCCGCGCTACCGCAGCTTGGGCGTGCCGCATTACCACGACAACTGCTCGGACAATCTGCGCCTGGCGCTCGCCGCCATTGGTCGCCACACCCAAGAGGTACCGGCGCCTTTCAACGTCTGGATGAACAACCCTGTGGATGGCGATGGCAACATCGGCTGGCTGCCGCCGGTGAGCCAACCGGGCGACAGCATCAGCTTGCGCGCCGAGATGGACGCGGTGCTGGTGATGTCGGCCTGTCCACAAGACGTGGTGCCGGTCAACGGCGCCGACTGCGTGCCGCGCGAGCTCGCGTTTTGCGTGCACATGGCCACGGCCTGAAGGAACAAGGCCATGCCCGAGAAACAAATTCTCTGCGCTTACAGCGTGGACTTCGATGCCATCTCCGGCTGGCTGGGCAGCTACGGCGGCGAACAGT
>NZ_JBFJMY010000316.1:0-4998 GCF_041633695.1 Hydrogenophaga sp. | reverse complement strand
GCGAATTCCACTGCACCGGTGCGGCGCAGTGGCTGTTCGTGTTGCAAGGCCAGATGGAGATCGGCCTGCAAGACGGCAGTTGGCGCTGCTTTGGCCCGGGACAGCACTTCTACTCGGCCGACACCTTGCCCGAAGGCGCGACGTTTGATCCGACACTGCACGGGCACCGCAGCCGACAGGTGGGGCAGGAGCCTTTGGTGACGCTGTTCCTCAGGGCCTGAACACCATCCGTTTTTCAGGATCGGCAAGGCCCGGCTTCGCAGGCCTGCGATGTGGCTCTGGGTCGGCGGAAGGACCAGCCCAGGGTGGTGCCAGCGGCCGCGATCAGAATCGCCGCCGCGCCCAGCAGTTGCGCGGTCTGCAGACGCTGACCAAAGGCGAGGTAGTCCACCACGATGGCCACCACCGGGTAGATGAAGGTCAGGGCGGCGGTCAGGTGGGTGGGCAGTTTCTGGATCGCACCGTAGAGCAGGATGTAGACCACCCCGGTGTAGACCACGCCCATGGCCACCAGTGCTGCCCAGCTGCTGGCGTCGTGCGGCAGCTGGCTCAGGTGGGCAAAAGGTGCCAGCATCAGGCTGCCTACGCAGACCTGGATGAGTGCGATCAGGTGCGGCGGCGTGCCCTGCAATTTTTTGGTGACCATGGCGGCGACGGCGTAGAAGAAAGCCGCGCCCAGCGCCATCAGAATGCCCAGCAGGTAGTGGGCACCGTCGCGCTCGGCACCGGGTTTGGCCTGCGCGATCAGCAGAATCCCGGCGAAGGCGATGCCCAGCCAGCCCAGTTTGGTCGCGGTCAGCTTCTCGGAGAACCACAGCGCGCCAAACGCCACCAGCATGAAGGGTTGGGTGTTGTACACCGCCGTGGCGACGGAGATGGAGGCGTGAGAGAACGCGGCAAAGATCAACCACCAGTTGAGAACAAGGGCCACGCCGCCCAAAGCCGCCCAGGCCAGCACCCGGGGCGTCAGCTGGCCGCGCAGCAGACCCAGCGCGGCGCAGACCAAGCCCAGCGTGGCTGCGCCAAAGACGCAGCGCCAGAAAATCAGATCGACCACGGCTTGCTGGGAGACCACCACCAACCAGCCCACGGTGCCGGAAATGGCCATCGCAGCCACCATTTCGGCCACACCGCTTGTTTGCCTGTTCATGTGCACTCCTTGTGAAAATGGAGCACTCAGAATGCCAGAGCAGTTGGCGGTGATACAGGTCTTGCCAAAGGGTGAAGTTTGAATAGACTTTCAAAAACAAGGCGTTTTGTTGAAAACGTTTAAGGAAGAAAAATGCTCGATGCGACCGATCAAAAGCTGGTTGAGGCCTTGCTGGAAGACGCCCGCATGTCCTTGAAAGCGCTGGCCCAGCGCGTCGGCATGTCTGCACCCAGCGTGGCCGAACGGCTGCGGCGCCTGGAAGACCGTGGCGTGGTACGGGCTTACCGGGTGGAACTCGACCCGGAAGCGCTGGGCTATACCTTGCAGGCCATCGTGCGCGTGCGCCCCGCGCCCGGCGAGTTGCACCGGGTGGAAGAGCTGCTGGTGAAAATTCCCGAAGTGGTCGAATGCGACAAGGTGACCGGAGAAGACTGTTACGTGGTGCGCCTGTTTGTGCGCTCCATGGCGCAGCTGGACCAGATCCTGGACCGCATCGCCGACAAGGCACAAACCAGCACCGCCATCGTCAAGGCCCAAACGGTGCGGCGCAGACCGCCGCCGCTGGGTTTTGTGACCTCCCGAGAATGAGCTTCGCCGGATCGCCGCGCAGCTGGCCGCTGCTGCGCACCCGCTCGGTTCGGCTTGTCGCGTTGTTTTGATGGCTCCGACGTGCGCAACGCATCCGCGTTCGGCCGGACATTCCCATACACTGCGAGCCATGCGC
Source organism: Hydrogenophaga sp. (assembly GCF_041633695.1). GTDB lineage: Bacteria > Pseudomonadota > Gammaproteobacteria > Burkholderiales > Burkholderiaceae_C > Hydrogenophaga. The sequence continues at coordinate 3,124 of NZ_JBFJMY010000316.1, read as the reverse complement.
GCGATGCTGGTTTTTCTGTTGTGCTTGGCTTTTGCCGTTCAAGGCGTTGCGGGTGCGCGCGCGTTCGAACGGCCTTGCCCGATGAAAAGCAGTGGTGTCGGCGCGTCGATGGATGCCATGGACACCACGGATGCCGATGCCATGGCGGCCGTGCACGGCTGCTGTGTGGATGGGCCTACCGCCGTGGCAACCGGCAGTCCCTGCAAGGCGGGGATGGCGTGCGTGCTGTCCTGCGCGGGCATCCTTCCCATGCCGGGCCTGCCCACGGCCCAGCCAGCGGCCACTTCGCCGTTTTTATTGGCCATGCTTTTCCCGCGGTCGTTCGTACCGTCGGCGATCTGGCGCCCCCCTTCTTCGCGGTGATCCCGGTCTTCAGAGAGCCGTAACGGTCACCTGTTCCTCGCAGGCTGTTCGTTACGGGCGTTCGTGTGCCCCTGCCTTGCCAGGGGTTCACATACCCAGTTCGGATTCCGCTCATGTTGAAGTTGTGCGATACCGGTGCGTCTGCAGAGGCACCGCGTCGGCGTTGGTCTTTGCGCCGCACCCCGGTCATGGTTTGTTTGGTTTTTGCTGCATTCGGTGCAGGCGCGTCCGGCGCTGCGCTGGCCCAATCTGTTGGCCGTTCCCCGGTGGGCGGTCTGAGTCTGGATGCCGCCTTGCGGGCCGCAGAATCGCGTTCCGGCGCTCTGGTGGCCCAGGACGCGGCGGTCGATTCGGCGCGACAAATGGCCTTGCAGGCCGCCCGTTTGCCCGATCCGGTGTTGCGGCTGTCGATCGACAACCTGCCGGTTGACGGGCCGCAGCGCTGGAGCTTGGCCGGCGATTTCATGACCATGCGCTCCATTGGGCTGGCGCAGACCCTGACGCGCGAAGGCAAGCGGCAGGCACGCGCCAGCCGTTACGAGCGCGAGGCGGACGAGGCTTTGGCGGTGCGCACGGCGCGGCTGCTCGACTTGCGCCGCCACACGGCGCGCGCCTGGTTCGATCTGCATTACCAGCAACAACTGCTGGATTTGCTGTCGCAACAGAAAGACGAGCTGGCTTTGCAAGTCGAAGCCGCATCGGCGGCCTACCGCGCAGGGCGCGGTGGTTTGAGCGATGTCTTCATGGCGCGCATGGAGTCGGCCCGGGTCGAAGACCGCATCCAGGAAGCGCGGGCCCAAGAGGCCAATGCCGCGCTCGGTCTGGCGCGCTGGACGGGCGCACCCCATTCCGGGCGCCTGGGGCCGGTGCCGGCCATCAGCCGAACACGGGCGCTTGAACAAGGGCTGGAGCAGCACATGGCCGGGCACCCCGACGTGGCCTTGATGGATTCCAAAGAGGCGGTCGCCTGGGCCGACGTGGAGGTCGCGGTGCAGGACAAACAGGCCGACTGGAGTGTGTCGGCGATGTACAGCCGCCGAGGGTCGGCCTTCTCCGACATGGTGTCGCTGGCGGTGTCCGTTCCGCTCACATGGGACCAGAAAAACCGCCAGGACCGCAACGTCAGCGCCCAACTGGCGCGGGCGGCGCAGGCGCGCGCCGAGCGCGAGGAAACATTGCGCGAACGCCTGACCGAGACCAAACGCTGGTTCCACACTTGGCGCAGCCATCTGGCCCGCCTCTCAGACTACGACGCCAACCTGATTCCGCTGGCGGCCAGCCGGACCGAAGCGGAACTGCTCGCCTACCGCAACGGCAAGGCGGGTTTGTCTTCTGTTCTGGAAAGCCGCCGCCTGGAGATCGGCATGCGCATCGAGCGCTTGCGCATCGAGATGGCCACCGCCGCCTTGTGGGTGGAGCTGGAATACCTGGGCCTTGACGCGCACGGCTCGGAACCCCCAGCCCGGCCGCAAGGCACCGCATCCCTTTTGGAAAGCAAGCCATGAAACTCAAAAACCTCTTGTTGGGCGGTGTTCTCGTGGCCGTGTTGGTCGGTAGCGGCCATTTTCTCTACCGTCTGGGCGCACAACAAGCGGTGCGCACGAACCCCGCTGCATCGTCTGCATCGGGCGCCGCAATGGAAGGCGCTGTGACCACAGCAGACCCGTCGAACTGGGGCATTCCCGAAGGCGAGGCGGCGACGCGCCGCCACATGGACTCGGGCATCCGGGCCGGTGTGGTGGACCCACTGACCGGTCGCCAGGTGCTGTACTACCACGACCCCATGGTGCCGGGAAAACAGTTCGAAGTCCCCGGGAAATCGCCGTTCATGGACATGATGCTGGTGCCCGCCTATGCCGGGAGCGAAGGCGCAGACAGTGGCACGGTTCGCGTGAGCCCGCGCATCCAGCAAAACCTGGGGCTGCGCAGCGCCGTGGCGACCGAGGGCGCATTGGTGCCTGCTGTGCGGGCGGTGGGGGCGATTGCCTGGAACGAACGCGATCAAGCCGTGGTTCAGGCGCGCGCCCTGGCCTATGTGGAGCGCCTGCATGTGCGTGCCGTGCTGGACCCGGTGCAAAAGGGCCAGGCACTGGCCGAGTTGTACGTGCCCGATTGGGTGGCCGCCCAGCAGGAATTTCTCGCGGTGCGGCGCATGTCCGGCAGAGACTTGGCCGCAATGGTGGACGCTGCGCGCTCGCGCATGCGACAGGCCGGCATGGACGAGGCGCAGATCCACCGGGTGGAGTCCAGCGGCGAGGTGCAAGCCCGGGTAACCCTGCGCTCGCCGCTGACGGGTGTTCTCACCGAGCTGATGGTGAGCGAGGGCACCACCTTGATGCCCGGCATGGGCGTTGTTCGCATCAACGGTGTGTCCACGGTGTGGGCCCATGCAGAAGTGCCCGAGAGCCAGCTGGCCCTGCTGCAACCCGGGGCGCGGGTGGTGGCGCAAACCCCAGCGCTTGCGGGCCAATCGTTTGAAGGCCGGGTGGCGGCTTTGCTGCCCCAAGTGAATCCCAAAACCCGCACGCTCAAGGTGCGCATGGAAATCGCCAACCCGCGCGGCCAACTCGTTCCGGGCATGTTCGTTCAGATGGAATTGGCGGGACAGGCCACTGAGCGCGCCGTGCTGGTGCCAACAGAAGCCGTGATCCAAACCGGCAAGCGCAGCCTGGTGATGCTGGCCGAAGAACAGGGGCGGTTCCGCCCGGTTGAGGTGGAGATCGGCACCGAGAACGGTGGACAGACCGAAATCCGGCGCGGT
>NZ_JBFJMY010000315.1:0-5044 GCF_041633695.1 Hydrogenophaga sp. | reverse complement strand
GTGTTCGTGACGCAGATCCGCTCGGTGGACGTGGGCCGCGAGAACATCGTCGCCGCCACCGGCTTGCGCGAATCCGCCATGCTGACCGAGGACGAGAACATTGTTGAAATCAAGTTCGCGGTTCAATACCGTCTGAACGACGCCCGGGCTTTTCTGTTTGAAAGCCGCGACCCCGATGCTTCGGTGGTGAAGGTGGCCGAGACCGCGCTGCGCGAGGTGGTCGGCAAGATGAAGATGGATGCCGCGTTGGCCGAGGAGCGCGACCAGATTGCCCCGCGTGTGCGCACGCTGATGCAATCCATGCTGGACCGCTACAAGGTGGGCATCGACGTGGTGGGTATCAACCTGCAGCAAGACGGTGTGCGCCCGCCCGAGCAGGTTCAAGCCGCGTTCGACGATGTGCTCAAGGCCGGGCAGGAGCGCGAACGCGCCAAGAACGAAGCCCAGGCGTATGCCAACGACGTGATCCCACGTGCCCGTGGCGCAGCGTCTCGCTTGACGGAGGAAGCCGAAGGCTACCGTGCCCGCATCGTGGCACAGGCCGAGGGTGATGCCAACCGCTTCAGTTCGGTGCTGAGCGAGTACCAGAAGGCGCCGCAGGTCACACGCGACCGCATGTATGTGGACACCATGGAGAAGATTTACGGCAATGTGACCAAGGTGTTGGTGGACAGCAAGTCGGGATCGAATCTCTTGTACCTGCCGCTGGACAAGATCATGCAAATGACGGGGCAGACCGCTGCAGCCCCTGGCCCCGGCACCAGTTCGGTCCCGGCGACAACACCGCGCATACCCGACAACTCGGCCCGCTCGCGCGAGCGCGAGAGCCGCTGAGCAGCGTTCGGACATCCAGCGATCAAAGAGTCAAGACATGAATAAATTGGGTTTCATCATCACCTCGGTGCTCGTGGCACTGGGGATCGTCAGCGCCACGCTGTTTGTAGTGGACCAGCGCCAATTCGGCGTGGTGTTCCAGTTGGGTCAGATCAAGAAGGTCGTGACCGAACCGGGCCTGAACTGGAAGATCCCGCTGGTGCAAAACGTGTCCTACATCGACAAGCGCCTGCTCACCCTGGAGAGCACCGACACCGAGCCCACGCTCACGGCGGAAAAGCAACGCGTGGTGATCGACTGGTATGTGCGCTGGCGCATCAGCGAGCCGCAGCAGTACATCCGCAACGTCGGCGTCAACGAACGGGCCGGCGCCTTGCAGCTCAACCGCGTGGTGCGCAACTCGTTCCAGCAGGAAGTCAACAAGCGCACGGTGAACGAATTGCTGTCCACCCGCCGCGAAGAGTTGATGGAGGACGTGAAGCGCCAGGTGTTGGCTGCCGTGCGTGGGGTTGAGAAGCCCTGGGGCATGGACGTGGTCGATGTGCGCATCACCCGCGTGGACTATGTGGCGGACATCACCAAGTCGGTCTACGACCGCATGGAGGCGGAGCGCAAACGCGTGGCCAACGAACTGCGCTCCACCGGTTTTGCCGAGGGCGAAAAAATCCGTGCCGATGCCGATCGCCAGCGCGAAGTCATCGTGGCCAACGCGGTCCGCGATGCGCAAAAGGTGAAGGGCGACGGCGACGGCAAAGCCGCTGCGATTTACGCCCAGGCCTTTGGGCGCGATCCGGCATTTGCGCAGTTCTACCGCAGCCTGGAAGCCTACAAGTCCAGTTTCAGCAGCAAGTCCGATGTGCTGGTGATCGATCCGAGTTCGGACTTCTTCAAGGCCATGCGCAGCAGCAACGTCGCCAAATAAGCGGCCCGGTCCTCCAGGACCTGCGCCACTTTGACGCCGCTTCTCCGCTGGGCCATTTTTCGCTGCACCGCGCCCTTGGGTAGCGCTGCCTGCCCGGTCCGCCACCCACCGCACCCTTTGCCGATCCCGCTAGCGCGCATGTGCGCCCGAACCAGGGCGCGGCACGGTGGCCCGGCCCGACAGCACGCCTGAGCCTTGCCTTGCGCGAACCGCGCCGAAGGCGAAACTGCGGAGCGTGTCTGGCGGCCCGGTAAAATCACGTTTTTAACAGCACCACACCATGCCCATGTCAGCCTGGGTCCTTCCGGATCACATTGCCGATGTCCTGCCCTCCGAGGCGCGGCACATCGAAGAACTTCGCAGGGTATTGCTGGACACCGCGCGTGGCTATGGCTACGAGCTGGTCATGCCGCCACTGCTGGAGCATCTGGAGTCCTTGCTCACCGGCACCGGTGAAGCCCTGGATCTGCAAACCTTCAAATTGGTGGATCAGCTTTCGGGCCGAACCCTGGGCTTGCGCGCGGACAGCACGCCCCAGGTGGCCCGCATCGACGCCCATTTGCTCAACCGCCAAGGGGTGGCGCGGCTGAGCTATTGCGGCCCGGTGGTGCACACCCGCATCGATCGTCCGCTGGCCAGCCGCGAACCCTTGCAGCTGGGCGCGGAAATTTATGGCCACGCCGGGCTGGAAGCCGATCTGGAAGTGATCGAACTGGCGCGCGCCTGCTTGAACGCCGCAGGCGTGCAGCGCCCTTTGTTGGACATGGCCGATGTGCGGGTGATCGACGCGGTGCTCGCTCCGCTGGCGGCCAAGCCAGACTTGGTTTCGCGTCTGCATGCTGCGCTGGCAGCCAAGGACGCGGCCGAAATCAAGATCCTGTCGCGCGACCTGCCAGAGTCCGTGCGCAACGATTTGCAGGCCTTGCCGCGCCTGTTTGGCGACGTGTCGGTGCTGGACGAAGCGCGGCGCTGCCTGCAGCCTTCCCCGGCGTTGCACGAGGCGCTGGACCAACTGGCCTGGCTGGCGTCGCACGTGCAGGGGCTGGACGTCTCGTTCGACTTGTCCGACCTGCGCGGTTACGCCTATTACACAGGCATGCGCTTTGCGCTCTTCTCACAAGAGTCGGGTGCGGCCCAGACCCAGTCGGTCGAGCTGGCACGCGGTGGCCGCTACGACGAAGTGGGTGCGGTGTTTGGTCGCAAACGCCCTGCAGTGGGTTTCAGCCTCGACCTCAAGGAGCTGGTGTCGGCGCTGGCACCGCGCCCGCTGTTGGGCGCCATCCGCGCGCCCTGGAGCATGGACGCGGGCTTGCGTCAGGCTGTGGCGGAACTGCGCGCGAGCGGACACACGGTGGTGTGCGTGCTCCCAGGTCACGAAGACGAGTTGGATGAATTCCGATGCGACCGCCAGCTGGTGCCCGATGCGGCACAGGGTGGCGCATGGACAGTCAAGAACATTTGAACGGAAACAGCAGATGACGAACAGCAATGGCGCCTTGATTCCCGGGCGCAATGTGGTGGTGGTGGGCACGCAATGGGGCGATGAAGGCAAGGGCAAGCTGGTGGACTGGCTGACCGAGTCCGCGCAGGGCGTGGTGCGCTTTCAGGGCGGTCACAACGCGGGTCACACCTTGGTGATCAACGGCGTGAAAACCGCGCTGCACCTCATTCCCAGCGGCATCATGCGCGCCGGGGTCAAGTGCTACATCGGCAACGGTGTGGTGTTGTCGGCCGGCAAGTTGTTCGAAGAAATCGCCGGCCTCGAAAAAGCGGGTGTCGAGGTGCGTTCGCGTTTGCGCGTGAGCGAAGCCTGTCCTTTGATTCTGCCGTTCCACGCCGCGATCGACATCGCACGCGAAGCGGCCAAGGAAAAAGCGGGCAACGCCAAAATCGGCACCACCGGACGTGGCATCGGCCCCGCCTACGAAGACAAGATCGCACGCCGTGCCCTGCGCGTGCAAGACCTGAAGTATCCGGATCGCTTCGCGGCCAAGCTGCGCGAGTTGCTGGCGCTGCACAACCACTTGCTCACCACCTGGCTGGGTTCGGCCAGCATGGTCTGGGACGAAAAAATCGCGGCCTACATGCAGAACGGCGAGATCCAGTTCGACGCCGTGTACAACGAAGCCATGGCGCAGGCGGAACTGCTCAAGCCCATGATCGCCGACGTGTCGCGCGAGCTCAACGATGCCCACCGTGCTGGCGCCAATCTGCTGTTTGAAGGCGCGCAAGGCACGCTGCTCGACATCGACCACGGCACCTACCCCTTCGTCACGTCCAGCAACTGTGTCGCTGGCAACGCCGCCGCCGGTTCGGGTGTGGGTCCTGGCATGCTGCACTATGTGTTGGGCATCACCAAGGCCTATTGCACGCGGGTGGGCGGTGGCCCGTTCCCGACCGAGCTCGATTGGGAAAAAGAGGGCACGCCCGGCTGGCACATGGCCACCGTGGGTGCAGAAAAAGGCGTGACCACCGGGCGCAGCCGCCGCTGCGGCTGGTTCGACGCTGCGTTGCTGAAGCGCTCGGCCCAAGTCAATGGCCTCACCGGTTTGTGTATCACCAAGCTCGACGTGCTGGACGGCCTGTCGGAGCTGTTGCTGTGCACCGGCTACGAGCTCGACGGTGAAGTGATCGACATCCTGCCGCTGGGTGCCGAGGACATCGCGCGCTGCAAGCCCATTTACGAGACCATTCCCGGCTGGAGCGATTCTTCCGTGGGCGTCACGCGCTACGAAGACCTGCCCGCCAATGCCCAGCGTTACCTGCGGCGGATCGAAGAGACCACCGGCGTGCCGGTGCACATCGTCTCCACCAGCCCGGACCGCGACCACACCATTTTGCTCAAGCACCCCTACCGCGCTTGACGCTTACCCGCCCATTTCGGCCCGCCATCGTGCAAAATCGAACCCGACCCTTCCACACGGAGCCCGCATGCTGACCGAAGACGGAAAACACCTGTACGTGTCTTATGACGAGTACCACAGCCTGATCGAAAAGCTGGCGCTCAAGGTCTACCAGTCCGACTGGGATTTCGACGTCATTTTGTGTCTGGCACGTGGCGGCATGCGCCCCGGCGACATTCTTTCGCGCATTTTCAACAAGCCCCTGGCCATCATGTCCACCAGCTCCTACCGTGCCAGCGCGGGCACGGTGCAGGGCAATCTGGACATCGCGCGCTTCATCACCACACCCAAGGGCGAAATCGCGGGCAAGGTCTTGCTGGTGGACGATCTGGCCGACTCCGGCCACACGCTCAAAGCCGTGGTGGAGATGCTGAAGAGCAACTAC
>NZ_JBFJMY010000314.1:0-5090 GCF_041633695.1 Hydrogenophaga sp. | reverse complement strand
GGCGGCGAGGCCAAGGATCGCTACTTCACCGAGCGGGCCAGCAAGATCAAACAGGTGGCCTCTGGCCGGTTCGGCGTCACGCCAGAATATCTGATGAGCGCGGATGAGCTCCAGATCAAGATGGCCCAGGGCGCCAAGCCCGGTGAAGGTGGTCAATTGCCCGGTGGCAAGGTCAGTGAATACATCGGCAAGCTGCGCCACAGTGTGCCGGGCGTGGGTTTGATTTCGCCACCGCCGCACCACGACATTTATTCGATCGAAGATCTGGCACAGCTGATCCACGATCTGAAAAACGTGGCGCCCCATGCCGATGTCAGTGTCAAGCTGGTGTCGGAGATCGGTGTCGGCACCATCGCCACCGGCGTGGCCAAGTGCAAGGCCGACCACGTGGTGATCGCCGGGCACGATGGTGGCACCGGTGCCTCGCCCTGGTCTTCGATCAAGCACGCGGGCAGCCCTTGGGAAATCGGCCTGGCCGAAACCCAGCAGACCCTGGTGTTGAACCGCCTGCGCAGCCGCATCCGGGTGCAGGCCGACGGCCAGATGAAGACGGGCCGCGACGTGGTGGTGGGTGCCTTGCTCGGTGCCGACGAGTTCGGCTTTGCCACCGCGCCGCTGGTGGTCGAGGGCTGCATCATGATGCGCAAATGCCACCTCAACACCTGCCCAGTGGGTGTGGCCACGCAGGACCCAACGCTGCGCAAGAAGTTCTCGGGCAAGCCCGAACACGTGGTGAACTACTTCTTCTTCATCGCGGAAGAGGCGCGTCAGATCATGGCGCAGCTGGGCATCCGCAGCTTCGACGAGCTGATTGGCCGTGCGGATCTGCTGGACATGCGCCAAGGCATCGAGCACTGGAAAGCCAAAGGTCTGGATTTCAGCCGCTTGCTCGCCATGCCACCGGTGCCGGCCGATGTGCCGCGCTACCACACCGAAGTGCAGGACCACGGTTTGCACAAAGCCATCGACAAGGTGTTGATTGAAAAGTCGCGTCCCGCCATCGAAAAGGGCGAGCGCGTGAAGTTCATGGAAGTGGTGCGCAACGTCAACCGTTCGGTGGGTGCCATGCTCTCCGGCTACTTGACCCAGGCCCACCCCGAAGGCTTGCCGGACGACAGCATCCGCATCCAGCTCGAAGGTACTGGCGGCCAGTCTTTCGGCGCGTTCCTGGCCAAGGGCATCACCATGTACCTGATTGGCGACGCCAACGATTACACCGGCAAAGGCCTGTCGGGCGGCCGCGTGATCGTGCGCCCCAGCATCGACTTCCGTGGCGAGTCGGCGGACAACATCATCGTGGGCAATACCGTGATGTATGGCGCCACCAGCGGCGAGGCGTATTTCAGCGGCGTGGCCGGTGAGCGCTTTGCCGTGCGGCTCTCGGGCGCGACCACGGTGGTGGAAGGCACGGGCGACCACGGTTGCGAATACATGACCGGCGGCACCGTGGCCGTGCTGGGCAATACCGGACGCAACTTCGCCGCCGGCATGAGCGGTGGCGTGGCCTACATCTACGACGAAGACGGTCAGTTCGCCAGCCGTTGCAACACGGCCATGGTCAGCCTGGAAAAGGTGCTGAGTTCGGCCGAGCAGGAAGCCACTGTGGAGCGGGCCATCTGGCACCGCGACGAGACCGACGAAGCGCAACTGAAAAAATTGCTGGAAGACCACAACCGCTGGACCGGTAGCAAGCGCGCGCGCCAGCTGCTCGACCACTGGACCGAGTCGCGTGGCAAGTTCGTCAAGGTGTTCCCCGACGAATACAAGCGCGCCCTGGGCGAAATCCACGCCCGCAAGGAGGCGGCCAGCGCGACCGGCAAGGCGCAGACCACGGCGAAAAAAGCCGTTGCGGCGGCGAAATAAGGGCCGAAGCCCGCAAGAACAAGGACGAAGATCATGGGAAAAATCACCGGTTTCATGGAATACGAGCGCCTGGAAGAGGGCTACAAGCCCGTCCCCGAGCGCATCAAGCACTACAAAGAATTCGTGGTGGGTCTGGACGACGGCAAGGCCAAGATCCAGGCCGCGCGCTGCATGGATTGCGGCACGCCGTTTTGCAACAGCGGCTGCCCGGTCAACAACATCATTCCGGATTTCAACGACCTGGTGTTCCAGGGCGACTGGAAGAACGCCAGCACCGTGCTGCACAGCACCAACAACTTCCCGGAGTTCACCGGTCGCATCTGCCCCGCGCCTTGTGAAGCGGCGTGCACGCTCAACGTGAACGACGACGCTGTGGGTATCAAGTCGATCGAACACGCCATCATCGACCGTGCCTGGGCCGAAGACTGGGTGCAGCCGCAACCGCCCCGGCACAAGACCGGTAAAAAAGTGGCGGTGGTGGGTTCCGGCCCGGCCGGCATGGCAGCGGCTCAGCAACTGGCACGCGCCGGCCACGACGTGACGCTGTTTGAAAAGAACGACCGCATCGGCGGTTTGCTGCGTTACGGCATTCCCGACTTCAAGATGGAGAAGTCCCACATCGATCGCCGCGTCGAGCAGATGACGGCCGAGGGCGTCACCTTCCGCACCGGTGTGCTGGTGGGTGCCATGGACAAGGACAGCAAGGTCACGAACTGGGCCAAAGAAACCATCAGCGCCGAGCAACTGCAAAAAGACTTTGACGCCGTCGTGTTGACCGGCGGCGCGGAGCAGTCGCGCGACCTGCCGGTACCGGGCCGCGATCTTGATGGCATCCATTTCGCCATGGAATTTTTGCCACAGCAGAACAAGGTCAACGCCGGTGACAAGGTGAAAGCCCAGTTGCGCGCCGACGGCAAGCACGTGATCGTGATGGGCGGCGGCGACACCGGCTCGGATTGTGTGGGCACCAGCAACCGCCACGGCGCGGCCAGCGTGACCCAGTTTGAACTGATGCCGCAACCGCCGGAAGAAGAAAACCGGCCCATGACCTGGCCGTACTGGCCGATCAAGCTGCGCACCAGTTCCAGCCACGAAGAAGGCTGCGTGCGCGAATTCGCCATTTCCACCAAAAAATTCATCGGCGAAAAAGGCAAGGTCACCGGCCTGGTCACGGTGCACGTGGAGTTCAAGGACGGCAAGTTCGTGGAGATCGCCGGTACCGAAAAAACCCACAAGGCCGATCTGGTGCTGCTGGCCATGGGCTTTGTGTCGCCCGTGGCCACCGTGCTCGACGCCTTTGGCCTGGACAAGGACGGTCGCGGCAACGCCAAAGCCAGCACCGACTTCGCTGGCGGCTACGCCACCAATGTGCCCAAGGTGTTCGCCGCTGGCGACATGCGCCGTGGCCAGTCGCTGGTGGTGTGGGCGATCCGCGAAGGCCGCCAGGCCGCGCGCTCGGTTGACGAATTCCTGATGGGGTTTTCGGATCTGCCGCGCTGACCCCGCGAACAGGGGATACGGGTTTTCCCGGAATCCCTTATGATTTGGCAGCCGGGAGGCTTTGTGGCTCCCGGCTTTTCTTTTCATGCCCACCACCCCTCCCCCCCATTTGGTCGAACTGCGCAACCTGAGCTTTGGCTATGGGGACCGCGCCATTCTTGACAACGTCACGCTGACCGTGCCACGTGGCAAGGTCACGGCGCTCATGGGTGCGTCCGGCGGCGGCAAAACCACGGTGTTGCGCCTCATCGGTGGCCAGATCCGGGCCCAAAGCGGGCAGACCCTGTTCGACGGCGACGACATCACCGTCATGGGCCAGAGCGCTCTGTACGCGGCGCGCCGGCGCATGGGCATGCTGTTCCAGTTCGGGGCGCTGTTCACCGACATCAGCGTGTTCGACAACGTCGCCTTTCCTTTGCGTGAGCACACCGATTTGTCGGCCGCGCTGGTGCGCGACATCGTGCTGATGAAGCTCAACGCGGTGGGCTTGCGCGGCGCGCGCGACCTCATGCCCAGCGAGCTCTCGGGCGGCATGGCGCGGCGGGTGGCGCTGGCGCGCGCCATAGCACTCGACCCCGACCTGGTGATGTACGACGAACCGTTTGCCGGTCTGGACCCGATTTCCTTGGGTACCGCCGCGCGCCTGATCCGCGACCTGAACGATGCCATGGGCCTGACCAGCATCGTGGTGTCGCACGACCTGGACGAAACCTTCCACATCGCCGACAAGGTCATCGTGCTGGCCAATGGACACGTTGCCGCGCAGGGCACGCCCGAGGAGGTGCGCCAAAGCACCGATCCGCTGGTGCACCAGTTTGTCCAGGCCCTGCCCGATGGACCGGTGCGCTTTCACCACCCCGGCCCCAGTCTGGCCGACGATTTTGGGGCGCAGCCGCGCTCGGGGGGACGGTGATGGCTTGGCTGCATCCCACCGCGATCGGCTTTGCCGTGCGCATGCTGCTGACCCGCATCGGCTACGGCACGCGGCTGTTTTTCCGCCTGATCGGCCTGCTGGGGGCGACGCTGCGCCGGCCAGGGCTGGTGCGCGACCAGATCCATTTTCTGGGCAACCACTCCCTGGCCATCATCGGGGTGTCGGGCCTGTTCGTGGGTTTTGTGCTGGGCTTACAGGGCTACTACACCTTGCAGCGTTATGGCGCCACCGAGGCACTGGGCGTGCTGGTGGCCTTGTCGCTGGTGCGCGAGTTGGGGCCGGTGGTCACGGCCTTGTTGTTTGCGGGCCGGGCGGGCACTTCGCTGACGGCGGAGATCGGTCTCATGAAGGCCGGGGAGCAGTTGAGTGCCATGGAGATGATGGCGGTCGACCCGGTGCGGCGCGTGCTGGCCCCGCGGTTCTGGGCCGGTGTGATCACCATGCCCTTGTTGGCGGCGGTGTTCAGTGCGGTCGGTGTGCTCGGCGGCTGGGTGGTCGGCGTGCTCATGATCGGACTGGACAGCGGCGCCTTCTGGAGCCAGATGCAGGGTGGCGTGGACGTCTGGGCCGATGTCGGCAACGGCGTGATCAAGAGCATGGTGTTTGGTGTCACCGTCACCTTCGTGGCTTTGTTCCAGGGTTTTGAGGCCCAGCCCACACCGGAAGGCGTTTCGCGTGCCACCACCCGCACGGTGGTGGTGGCATCGCTGTCGGTGCTGGCGCTCGACTTCGTGCTCACCGCCCTGATGTTCAGCATTTGAAAAATACACGGCTGGAGTCCACTCGGGCTCTG
>NZ_JBFJMY010000313.1:0-5110 GCF_041633695.1 Hydrogenophaga sp. | reverse complement strand
GAAGCAAGAGTAGTCGGGTGTTCGGGGGCGTTCGGGGTCAGTTTCCAATTCACCTTCACCGCAAATCATCGCGGTCGGGTCCTGGGGTCTTGTCCCCTTCCTCGCCCCGTTTCAGCTACCGCAACGGCGAGCAGGCAGTCTTCGGAATGATCTGGCCCTACTGCTTGCCCCATCAGCGGTAGCCAATCAGCCGCCCCAGAGCGAGCGCCGCCAGCCAGCACACCAGCGACACCCCGCAGGCCAGTCGCACGCGACCATCTGGGCGGTTCTGATTGACCGCAATGCGCCAGCTTTCGCTGCTGTGCAACAGGGCGATGTTCAACAGAGCCAGCGCGATGCTTGCCAGTTTGAACTGAAACAGCGTGTTGAAAACGTAGTCCAACGGTCTTGAGATGAGCAGCAGCAACCCGGCTGCCACCGCCAACGCAAACCCAGCCCGCGCCGCAGGGAGCAAGACAGTGGCGAGTACCGAAACCTCGGGCGACCTACGATGGCGAAGCAGGCGCCAGTCCAGAATCAGGATGGACCCCACCAGCAACCCGATGCCCAGGATGTGCAGCATGTTGACCAGCGGGTACACCCATTCGGATGAGCGCAGCCCCACCGACAATGCGCTGCCCTCCATCCAATCGACGAACTCCAGAAACCGACTCATAGGAATGAGTCTCAAGGCCGGCGGCTTATGGCTTCCTGGCGGGCAAACGCTCTGGGTACAGATCGAAGTTTTTGCCACCGATCACGATGCGCTCTGCCTTCATGCGTTGCTCCTTCTTGTCGGCTGACCGCTTGCCCACAACGATCAAGGTGGCCCCTTTGGCCAACATCGCATCGGTCAGGCCTGCCCTTTCATTGCGCCAGGGTTGTCCAACCTCCACCAGCCATTTGGAGCCGTCCGCATCCATCGTCAACACGCCATGCGGGTTGCCCAACTCGGCCTTTTCGACGATCGCCGTCAGTTCGAATTGGCCATCCTCGGTCCAACGCCATCCGTGGTGGGCAAAGGCCGCAGTCAACCCGGCGCCCATCAGCAAGAGCCCTGCGAGGCAACCGCGAATCAAGGGGTTTCTGAACATGGCAGCACCTCATGGATAAAACGGAAATTCATGCTATTCGCATGGGCGCGGCACTGTCAAACGCCAGCACAAACCAAAGGGATCAGATTCCGTCTCGACGGGCGTTCGGGGGTAGGTGTTCGGGGTCAGACTCCCATTTTTGGCCGCTCTTGTTCGCTGTTTGGCTCAATTGACAGTGGTGCTCTCCCGCTGCGTGAGCCGCGAAGGCATGATCCTCCACAAGAACAAATCAGGAGGAAACCGGAATGGCCAGATCGCCCACGCGCAGACGCGCCAAACGCAAACCCAAAAGCCCGTTGCTTGGCATGGCCGTCACGCTGCTCGGAATGGGCATGCTGCTGCTGGTGGCGGGCGGCGTGTTTCGCAGCAACCAGTTGCTGGCCGGTGCCGCTTCTGCGTTCAACACACCGGCGATGTTCGCCATTGGCTTGGGCGTGGTGTTGCTAGCAGCGCATTTCGTCTTCAAACGCGGTCCAGCTGATGAACACGCGGCGCCGCCCATTGACTTTGCGGCCGCCAATCAGCGACGAAAGTCATCGCAGGTATCTGGCCCGGCTGCGAGGCCAACCCCATCTCCATCGTCAGGCGAACTGAACAACGTCGCCGCACCAAACAACCGTCACAGCCCGACTCAGCCCAGCCCCATGCCGCCGGGGGCGCCAGCCAGCACATGGAACCCCGCCGTATTCGCCGAAATCGAATGGCGCCGCTTCGAGGCCGTATGCGAAACGCTGTTCGCCCAGGCTGGCTTTGAGACGAAAGCCCAGTCGCACGGTGCCGATGGCGGTGTGGACATCTGGCTGCACTCAAAGAACGCCGAGGGTCCGGTGGCGGTGGTGCAGTGCAAGCACTGGCAGGGCAAACCTGTCGGGGTGAAGGAGTTGCGCGAGTTCTTTGGCGTGATGGCTTCACACGGGCTCAAACGCGGCACCTACGCCACCACATCGACCTACACGGCCGACGCCAAGGCCTTCGCCCGATCCAACAGCATCAACGCGATGGACGGCACAGACCTGCTGGCATTGATCGCCAAGCGCACAGCCGAGCAACAGGCCGCGCTGTTGGCGGTGGCCTACGAGGGCGAATACTGGCGCCCGACCTGCGCGAGCTGTGGCATCAAACTGTTGGAGCGAAAACCCGCCAAAGGAGGCGCGCCGTTTTGGGGCTGCTCCAACTATCCTCGCTGCAAAACGCGCATCTACATGGCGGCGAAAGCCTGACCTTCCGAGCATTGGGGATTTCACAGTCACAGCCCAATCCAACACCCACTCAGTGCAGCGTGCTCTCCATGATCTGGTGCATTTCCTGCTCCAGACCTTTCGACGGAATGATCACCATCTGCTTGCCGCCGAATTCGGCCGAGTAGCGCGGCGCTTCGCTGGCGTGTTGATAGGCTTCGCCGAGCCGAACGATGAGCTTCCCCATGTCGATTTGCGACAGGTGGTGTTCTTCGGCAAATTCCTTGAGGCCGGTGACTTTGCCATCGTGAATCCAGGCAATGCCAAATTTCTTGGGTGGCTTGCCCAGAAACACAAAGGCTTCATGCTCTGCCGGCACCACTTCCAGGTGGTCAGACACCTTGTGCGCCAGTGCCTCCAGCGGCGCTTTGATTTCATCGAGTGTGGCCTGCGCCTCGTTGCCAGCCGGCAGCGGCGGATAGTCCACCTTGCTGCCCAGAAACTTGTCGAGTAGTCCCATGTCGTTCTCCTTTCAGAAGAATAAAAGAGAGCCTGACGACAGTTCGACAACGGGGGTAAGCGGGGAGCTGCCGCCAGACGCTCTCACCTTAGACCATCAGCGCGGATTTTTCAAATCGATGGCATTTGGGGTCGGACTCCAACGCTCTAGGAGCCTGCGCGGCAGAAGGCGTCGAAAGCGAAAATCGCCCCCAGCGAGGACAGTTTTTGCCGGATTTGCAGCCCCATAGCCCGGCTATGGGGCAAATAGACGGTGAAAAATGGACCGCTGCGGGCGATTTGCAGCCGACGCCTCTTCTGCCGCGCAGGCTCCTAGGCAAGAGTGACCCTCATCCACCGAACAGCCCGCTGCACCACTGCTGCTTGCATGGCACGCCGTCGCCATCCATCTGCATGTCGGGACCGTTCTTCAGGGCCCTTTGGCCTCGCGGCGAGAAGTCATCTGCGAACGGTACTGGCGTCCATCGCTACGGAAAGTGGGGGGCGGAATCTGTGGCTTGGTCGCTGACGACTTCGCGGGAATTGGCGGGAGCCGATCTGGGTGTGCGGTGTGGCCCCATACAGGTCGAGGAAATCAGGAACTGCAGACCACGCAAAAGGCGATTTTGAAGCTACGTGTGCAACTGCGGTGGCAGATCACCGCGCAACGGTGCACGCCCAGACCGCTTTCGCGCGGCTGATCTGAGCGTCCCAAGAGGGTTCAGAAGGTGCCACGGCTGCGCTTCAACGCCGCTGAAAATGGTTCAAGCCTTGGCCTGCTCCGGGCCATCCAGTCTGATTTTTCCTTCGTCGACGTAGCGCCGGAAGTCGTCGATGGGAATGGCGGTGGAGCCATGCACCTCCTCGTCCACCCAGCTCAAGGTGACGTCGTTTTCTGAGATCGAAACCTCCACCGGACCTTCGCGAATTTCGACGACAGGGCCATCGCCTTCGCGGTATTCGACCTTGCCCACAATGCGTGCGGTTTGAGCCATTTGTTTTCCCTTTAATGAAGTGTGAACTGTGCGCCTCAGTATGCACCGCTTGGCTCGGCCACACACATGGACATGGTGGCTCAGAGGCCAGCCGGCGGGCTCGGTATGTTGGCCTCGTAGATCAGCGCCACCGTCTTGCCGTCGAGCATCTGGAGTTGCACCGTCATGCGCCGAAACGACCACTTGAGGTCGACCGTACCCTTCGCCGCGCCCGACCGCGTCTTGGTGCTGATCGGCAGACCGTAGCGCGCCCGCAGCGAAGTCTGCAAGGCTTTTAGCAACGCTTGCAAGCGCTGGGGATCGGCGGGCTGGGCCTGCAGGTGGATGCGCTGCAGGCGCTCGGATTCAAAATGAAACGTCGCTGCGAAGGTCTCATCCGCAATCGACGTGCTCGGGATTTCCAGCAACGCACTGGGGTCCGCCGAGCGCCGAGCCGGCGAGGTTTCGCGCACGTCGGACATCAGGGCGCGGATCTCGGCCGGGCTGGCCTGCATCGGAGCGTCGCGCCACATGGTCTGGGCCGACGCACCCCATGCCATGCCGGCCAGCACAAAACAGATAAGAAAATTCTTCATGGCACCCAGTGTGCCGCAAGCGCCCGGTTCGGAACCGCTGCGGTGATATTCGGCATCCGATATTCGGGGGCTATGCGCCCATTCCCTGCTCTGCGTACTTGCAGATTGCCGCATTTGAGCGGCTATTTCTACTTCGATCACCCGATCGATGTCGGGTCCAGCGGACTGTGGATCGGGTGATTCGCCCACCACAAGCACTTGCCCGAATGGTCCAGATTTTCGCAGACGGCAGCGCTCATTGCAGTTCCTCTTGACGGTGCCTTTCAGATGGAAAGCACACGGTATCGATATGCCTTGGCGGCGCGCATCAACCGTCTATACCGGCACACAGATACGCCAGCAGCAATGTGTCTATTAGGGAATTTCCCGTGCGTCCATATTTTTTCACTGCGTGAAAACATGACCAATTTGACTACTGCCTTGCGATGTCTGAAACACATCATTCTTCTCGATCCGAACCAAAGATCGGTTCGGGAAAAAAACAAAAAGCGCTTGGGCATCGAAGTGGGAGCAGCAACTCCTGCCGACCAGCGCGATGGAGACAAAATGATCGACTTGCAAGGAAAAGTAGCGGCTGTCACCGGCGCTGCGGGTGGTATCGGCGCGGAGGTGGCTCGCACCTTGGCACAAGCGGGCGCCCAAGTTGTCTTGGGCGACGTGCAGGCCGAGCGTGGCGAGCAAGTTGCCAAACAAATACGCGATGCCGGCGGCCAGGCCACGTTCGTTGTGCACGACACGTCCGTGGAGGATCAGTGGATCGCGTTCATCGACACGGCCCTGGATACCTTCGG
>NZ_JBFJMY010000312.1:0-5124 GCF_041633695.1 Hydrogenophaga sp. | reverse complement strand
TCGCTGCTCAACTTCGAAACCGTCAAGTACTTCAACAACGAAGCCTTCGAGGCCCGGCGCTACAACGACGCGCTGGAGAAGTTGCGCCTCGCCCGCATCAAGAGCCAGACCACGCTGTCGCTGCTCAATACCGGCCAGCAACTGGTGATTGCCGTGGCCCTGGTGTGGATGCTGTACCGTGCCACGCAAGGCGTGGCCTCGGGAGCGCTCACCCTGGGTGACCTGGTCATGATCAACGCCTTCATGATCCAGCTCTACATCCCGCTGGGCTTTCTGGGCGTGCTGTACCGGGAGATCAAGCAAAGCCTGACCGACCTGGACAAGATGTTCGTGCTGCTGGAAAAAGAACGCGAAATTGCCGACGAACCCGATGCCCAGCCTCTGGTTCTGGCCCACCCGCCCACGGTGCGCTTCGAGAACGTGCACTTTTCCTACGAGCCCGAGCGCGAGATTCTGCATGGGGTGAGTTTTGAAATTCCGGCCGGCAAGACGGTGGCGGTGGTCGGCCCTTCGGGCTCGGGCAAATCCACCCTGGCGCGGCTGCTCTACCGCTTTTACGACGTGACGGACCTGGACCCCGCTTCGTCCAGGACGGGTGGCTCGGGCCGTATCACCATCGACGGACACGACATCCGACGCGTGACCCAGTCCAGCGTGCGCCAGGCCATCGGCATCGTGCCTCAGGACACGGTGCTGTTCAACGACACCATCGAATACAACATCTTGTACGGGCGCCCTGGGGCTTCGCACGAAGAAGCGGTGGGTGCGGCCCGCGCGGCGCACATCCACAGTTTCATCGAACGCCTGCCCAAGGGCTACGCCACCATGGTGGGCGAGCGTGGCCTCAAACTCTCGGGGGGCGAAAAGCAGCGCGTGGCGATTGCCCGTACCTTGCTCAAGAACCCGCCCATCGTGATCTTCGACGAAGCCACTTCGGCGCTGGACTCCGCCAATGAGCGGGCGATCCAGAGCGAGCTGAAGACCGCCGCCCGCAACAAAACCTCGCTGGTCATCGCCCACCGACTGTCCACCGTGGTCGACGCCCACGAAATCCTGGTGCTGGAGCAGGGCACGGTGGTGGAGCGCGGCACCCACGCGGTTTTGTTGGCGCAGGGTGGGATTTATGCGCGCATGTGGGCTTTGCAGCAGTCCGGGGAATGAGGCCAACCTGCGGCGTGAAGCCATAATCCGGCATGGAAACCAAATGGCTGGAAGACTTTGTGAGCCTGGCTGAAACCCGCAGTTTCAGCCGTTCGGCGCAGTTGCGCCATGTAACCCAGCCGGCGTTTTCCCGGCGCATCCAGTCGCTGGAGGCCTGGGCCGGCACCGACCTGGTGGACCGGTCCTCGTACCCCACACGGCTGACGCCGGCCGGCAAAACCCTGTACGACCAGGCGCTGGAAATGCTGCATGCCCTGCAAAGCACGCGCGCCATGTTGCGGGCCCACACGGCGGCGGCGCAAGACGTGATCGAATTCGCGGTGCCGCACACCCTGGCCTTCACCTTTTTCCCGGCCTGGCTGTCCAGCCTGCGCGAGAGCTGCGGCCCCATCAAGACGCGGCTGATCGCGCTGAATGTGCACGACGCGGTGCTGCGCATGGTGGAAGGCAGTTGCGATGTGCTGATCACCTACCACCACGCCTCACAACCGATCCAGCTCGATTCCGAGCGCTACGAAATGCTGTTGCTGGGCGGTGAATTGCTCTCGCCCTTTGTCAAACCCGACGCCGAGGGCAAGCCCGCCTACCGCCTGCCCGGCACATCCACCCAGCCGATCCCCTACCTGGGCTATGCGCCGGGTGCCTATCTGGGGCGGGCCGTGGACACCATACTCAAACAACAGGGCGCGGGCGTGTGTCTGGACCGGGTGTACGAAACCGACATGGCCGAAGGCCTGAAGGCCATGGCGCTGGAAGGGCATGGCCTGGCATTTTTGCCCGCCAGCGCGGTGCGCAAGGAATTGCGAGCCAACAAGCTGGTATCGGCGGGCGCCGGTCTGGAGATGGCGCTGGAGATCCGCATTTACCGCGAGCGCCCCACCGCCGGCCGGACCAAGCGTGCGGCGGACCGTTTCTGGGACGACTTGCAATTGCATTTGCAAAGCGCGGCCCAGAGCAGTCCGGCGCCGGTGTTGCGCGCCTGAAGACCCGAGCACGCCGGGTCGGCGGTGAGACAATCGCACCATGAGTACCGCCCCCTCCATCCCGCAAATCACCCTGACCCGACCCGACGACTGGCACCTGCATGTGCGCGACGGCGAAGCCTTGCGCACCGTGGTGCCGCACACGGCGGCGCAGTTCGGCCGCGCCATCATCATGCCCAACCTGAAGCCGCCGGTGACCACCGCTGCGCAGGCCGTAGCCTACCGCGAACGCATCCAGGCCGCCGTGCCCCCGGGCGTGTCGTTCGAGCCGTTGATGACGCTCTACCTCACCGACAACCTGCCCGCCGACGAAATCGCGCGCGCCAAGGCCGCCGGTGTGGTGGCGGTCAAGCTCTACCCGGCCGGAGCCACCACCAACAGCGACGCCGGCGTGACCGACATCCGCAAGACCTACAAGACCTTGGAGGCTTTGCAGCGCGAAGGCCTGTTGCTGCTGGTGCACGGCGAGGTCACCAGCCCCGACATCGACCTGTTCGACCGCGAGGCGGTGTTCATCGAACAGCAGCTGCAACCGCTGCGCCGCGACTTCCCCGAGCTGAAAATCGTGATGGAACACATCACCACGAAAGAAGCCGCCCAATACGTGGCCGAGGCCGGGCCGTTCACGGCGGCGACCATCACCGCCCACCACCTGCTGTTCAACCGCAACGCCATCTTCACCGGTGGCATCCGGCCGCACTACTATTGCCTGCCGGTGCTCAAGCGCGAAACCCACCGCCTGGCGCTGGTGGCGGCGGCCACCAGTGGCAGCGATCGCTTCTTTCTCGGCACCGACAGCGCGCCACACCCCGCGCACTTGAAGGAGCACGCCAGTGGCTGCGCCGGTTGTTACACCGCCCATGCCGCCATCGAGATGTACGCCGAGGCTTTCGACGCCGCGGGCGCTCTGGACAAATTGGAAGGTTTTGCCAGCTTTTTCGGGGCCGACTTTTATGGCTTGCCACGCAACAGCGGCCAGATCACCTTGCGGCGCGAAAGCTGGGTGTCGCCCGACAGTTTTGCCTTCGGCGAGACCGAACTCAAGCCCTTGCGCGGTGGCGAGGCGCTGCCGTGGAAGCTGGTCGCCTGAGCTGGCCGTGAGCCAGCCCGATATCGACTGGGCCGCGCCCTGGTTTGCGCCGTACCAAGCGCCTGGGCGGCGGGTGCTGGCGGCGCAGCTGCAAGGGCAATGCCTGCCCCAGGCCTTGAACGCCTGGGCGGGCGCGCCCAAACATTTCGTGTCCCAAGCCGAACTGCCAGAGGGCATGGCCTACGAGCAGTTCATCTTCGATACCGACCGTGTGCCCACGCGCGAGAACCTGCACGACTTCTTCAATGGGCTGTGCTGGCTGCGTTTCCCGCAGACCAAGCGCCGCCTGAACCAGTTGCAAGCGGCTGAAATCGGGGCCGCAGGCGTGGGCCAGGTGCGCGGTCCGGTGCGCGACGCGCTGACCTTGTTCGACGAAAACGCCGCCTTGCTGCAAGCGCCCGATCCGCTTTGGCAGGCCTTGCTGGCACGCGATTGGTCGCGCCTGTTCGTGGAACTGCGTCCCTTGTGGGCGCAGGCGCGTCTGGTGCTGTTTGGGCATGCGCTGCTGGAAAAGCTGGTGCTGCCCTACAAATCCATCACCGCCCACGTGTGGCGTGCGCCGGTGCCAGCGGCGCTGGGCGAGGACTTGGCCGACTGGGATGCCTGGCTGGCCACGCAGCTGCATGCGCACGAGCTGGCGGCCAAGCCGTTCACCCCCTTGCCGGTGCTGGGTGTGCCGGGTTGGTGGCCGGCCAACGCCGAACCGGGTTTTTACGCCGATGCCGGGGTTTTCCGGCCCAAAGCCGCCGTTCGCTGACGCTGGGCGGCCACGGCTATGATCGCTCGCGCAGGCTTGGGCGAACTTTTTGGGTTTGCGCCACACCAAGACGCAGTCCCGCGCACCGCCATCGGCTTGAAACCGCCGCTGGCCGCCCCCATGTGCAGCGGGTCGTTTTAAACCCTCGGAGTTTTCATGAAGCGCATTCTGTTGTTTGTTTTGACCAACTTCGCCGTCATGGCGGTTCTGCTGGTCACCACCCGGATCCTGGGGGTCGACCGGTTTCTCACGGCCAACGGACTGGACATGACGGCGCTGGCCGGGTTCTCGCTGGTCATCGGTTTTGGCGGCGCCATCATCTCGCTCTTGATGAGCAAGACCATGGCCAAGTTCAGCACCGGCGCGCGCATCATCAATGCCCCCCAGAACGGCGACGAAGCCTGGCTGGTGGAAACCGTGCGCGGCTTTGCCGACAAGGCCGGTATCGGCATGCCCGATGTGGCGATTTTTGAAGGCGGACCCAACGCCTTTGCCACCGGCGCGTTCAAGAACTCGGCCCTGGTGGCGGTGTCCACCGGTCTACTGCAGAACATGACCAAAGAAGAGGTCGAGGCGGTGATTGGCCACGAGGTGGCGCACGTGGCCAACGGCGACATGGTGACCATGACCTTGATCCAGGGCGTGATGAACACCTTTGTGGTGTTCCTGAGCCGCGTCATCGGTTACGCGGTCGACAGCTTTCTGCGCCGGGGCAACGACAACAACTCGGGCCCGGGCATGGGTTACCTGATCACGACCATCGTGATGGACATCGTGCTGGGTTTCCTGGCCGCCATCATCGTGGCCTGGTTCAGCCGCCAACGCGAATTCCGTGCCGACGCCGGTGCGGCCCACTACATGGGGCGCAAGCAACCCATGATCAACGCCTTGGCCCGCCTCGGTGGCCTGACCCCCGCTGTGCTACCCAAAACCATGCAGGCCCTGGGCATTGCGGGCGGTCTGGGCAAGCTGTTCTCGACCCACCCCCCGATCGAAGAACGCATCGCCGCTCTGCAAAAAGCTTGAAGAAGCAGGACATGCACAGATGCAAAAAAGCGACCCCTTGGGGTCGCTTTTTTGTGGGCCGGGTGGCTGGGGTTTAACGGTCCCAGCGGTCACCGCGCCAGCCGCCG
>NZ_JBFJMY010000311.1:0-5133 GCF_041633695.1 Hydrogenophaga sp. | reverse complement strand
GTGCAAGCGGACAAAGCCAGTGCCAGCACAGGCATGGCGGCGATGGAAAGAATGTTTTTCATATTCGGGGTCTCCTTCAGCGCTTGATGGACGGCACGATGGACTGGGCGCCTTTGGCATTCACACCCATGTACACGCCCAGGGCGATGGTGGCTTCGCTACCGAACTTGGGTTCGGGAAAACGCTGTTGGCGGTAGCAGTCGTTCAGGCGCAATTGCATGCCCCACATCTGCGCGTTCGACACACGGTAAGCGGGCCAGGCGGCAAAGCCCACGCCGTCGCCCGGATTGCCGGTCAGGTTGGGCAGGTCTTGCAGACGGATGCGTTTGTCGTCGCTGCCGTGGCAGGTGGCGCAAGAAAAATCGTGCGTGCCGGCGCGGGCAAAGAAGAGGCGCTTGCCCACCTCGTACATGGTTTTTTCCTGCTGGTGCGCCTGGGGCAGGTTGAAGCGCATGCCTTTGGAGGCGGTCGCCACGTAGGTGGCGATGGCGGTGACGTTGGCCATCTCGCCTTTGCCAAAATCCAGCTCGGCGATTTTCTTGGCATCAAAGCCCTGCAAGGTCTCCATGCAGGTCAGCAGGCGCGACTCCATGTCCTGCATGCGGCCGGTGTCTTTGAAAAAGCGTGGCAGTTCCACGAACGCGCCGCTGATGACACCCGGTCCCTTGCCCAAATCGCACTGCTCCAGCGAAGCCATCTTGGGACCGCGTTTTTGCTTCCAGAGCTCTTCGCCCTTCATCTCGTACAACTCGGCCGGATTGCCGTCTTGCAGCATCTCGCGGTATTTGGCAATGGCGTCGGCGGTCGAGGTCTGGGCATGGGCAGCACCCCAAGCTGCAACCAACAGGCTTGCCATGACAAGGGCGGACTTCTTCATCGGGTGTCTCCTTCTTCTAAAAACGAAAGGCCAGATGGCCAGCGCCAGCGGCTGCCCATCTTGTGACGGCAAAGCCTCAGGCAATCACCGCTTCGTCGGTGCGGGTGTCGCCTTTGGTGTCCACCCACTTGATGGCGACTTTATCGCCCTTGGCGCCGCCCTTGAACTTGAACGACAGAAACGGGTTCTGTGCCACCGAGCCACTGAACATGGCTTGCAGCACCACCTTGCCGTTGTGCGTGGCTTCGACGTCGGTGATGAAGTGGGCGGGGATCAGTTCGCCGGCCGCGTTCTTGCGGGTACCGGGTTCCATGATGTGTGCAATCAAGGCGCGGACGGTGGTTTCGCCGTCGGCGTTGTTGGCACGGATGCGCATCGGATCAGCCATGGTGGGACTCCTGAAGGTGAAGATCGGTGTGTGGGGGATTCAAACGGGGTGTCTTGGACAGTGCGCGGCGATCAGCCGCCACAGCCGCCCAGCGTCACCTTGGTTTCCTTGCTGGCCGAAAACAGCTTGCCGTCGGCTTTGACAACGGCCACGACATGGGTGCTCTGCCCCATCTTCACCCGGGTCTGCACTTCGGGCAGGGTCCCGGCGGGAATGGTGAAACCGCAGGACAGGGGCGTCGGGTTTTTCTCGATCACCAGGTACATCTCGGTGGTGTTGGGCAACTTGCTGGAAACACCCACCGGCACCACGGCGCCGTTTTCAGCGATGTCGGGCGAGATGACGGTGATCTGGTCGCTGGCCGCGGGCGTGCCGCCAATGGCCTTGAGCGCGTCGGCAAGCGTCTTGACCTGGAAGCCGGCGCGATCGACCGCGGCCTGCGCCTGGCTTTGTGTGACGATGCCCAGCGACACGAGGGTGGCGAAAGCGCTCGTGGTCTTGAGGGCGGTGCGGCGTGAAGGGTTCATGTGAGGCTCCTGAAAAAATGGGCGAGGCGGAATCATTGGTCGGGCGCACCGGTCAGAATCCAGGCGGCGAGCAGTTTCAGCTCATTGTCCTTGAGCTGGGGTTGGGCCGGCATGGGCACGGCACCGTACAAGCCGGAACCGCCGGATTTTATGCGGGCAGCCACCTTGTCCAAAGCGTCTGCCTGTCCCTGGTGCTGGGCCGCCACGGTCTTGTAGGACGGCCCGACCAGTTTCTTGTCCACGGCATGGCAGCCCAGACAAGCGCTCTGGCCCGCCAGCGCTTTGGCCGCCGCCGCATCCAGCGCCTGTGCGCCTGCTGAAGCCAGCAGAACCACGGTGGCCAGCGCGAGTTGTTTGACATCCATCTTCATAGCTTAAGGTCTCCTAGGCGGGTGCGCCCATGGGGTTTACGAGTAAATGCTGATATATGAAACTATAGGAGTTGGAATGCCCGCATCACCGTGCTCCGCTGGCGATCCAGCGTGCAATGGCGGTGGCCTCTTCCGGTGACAGTTGGGGCTGCGCCGGCATCGCGACCGCGCCGTACACGCCACTGCCGCCGGCGCGGATTTTGGCTGCGAGGTAAGCCACCAGGTCGGTCTTGCCCGCGTGTTTCGCGGCCACCTCGGCAAAGCCCGGACCCACGATTTTGTTCGCCATGCCGTGGCAAGCGGTGCAGCTGTTGGCGCTCAGCAAGGCTTTCACATCACCACCAGCGGGTGCAGCAGCCACCACAGAGACCGGCGACGCGGCGACAGCACCGGTCAGACCAAGAGGTGGTGGCCGCGTGGTGTCGGCTCCGCGCACCGGTCCGATGAGGCGGTTTTGCTGCTGGATGTTGCCGTGTGCGTCGCGCGCAAAAGCAGGCAAGGACGAGTGGATGGTCGGGTCCACCGGGCAGTTCTTCATGCAGGCCACGTTCTTCACGTCGCCCTGGCCGTCGGCCCGCCAAAGCGGCTCGTAAAACACCATGCCGTTGCGGTTGGGCATGCGCTTTTGCACATCGGCAATGTTCTGGTCGCTCAAGGTGAAATCGGCGGGTACGACCTCGGCCAGATTCAAGAGGTAGGCCACCACGCTGTAGACCTCGTTGGTCTGGAGCGTCTTGGGCGCGTTCCAGGGCATGGCCCGGTTGATGTAGTCCCACAGCGTGGACACCGTGGCCACCTTCATGAGCGTGGTCTTCTGGGGGTAGCTCGAACCCGGCTCCAGGTTCTTTACCCGCCCGCGCTCGATGTCGGCACGGGTGGTGCCGCCCACGATGGGCGTGAACACCTCGTTCGATTCGCCAAAGCTACCGTGGCACGAGGCGCACTTGCCCTCCCACACGCCGATGCCCATGGACACCGAACCCGCCCCAGGTGGGAGCCCTTTGAAGTCGGGCCGCACATCGATGTCCCAGGCCTTCACCTCGGCCGGGGTGGCGGCGCGACCGATGTCTTGCCACGGCGGGGTCTGGGCAGCACTGGTGCCACAGATGGCAACCACGAGCGCGGCGAGGAAGATGCCCAAAATGCCGCGCAACCGCCCTTCGACAAGCTCAGGACGGGGCGCAGGCATTGCACGCTGGAGGGGGTCGCGCGTAGCGCGGCGGGGGAGGTGATTCATCTCAATACACCTGCACGTTGGATACTTCACCGTTCTCGGACACCAGCCACGACTGGATCGCGTTCTGGTGGTAGACCGAGCGCGTGCCGCGCACGGCCCGCAAC
Source organism: Hydrogenophaga sp. (assembly GCF_041633695.1). Lineage (GTDB taxonomy): Bacteria > Pseudomonadota > Gammaproteobacteria > Burkholderiales > Burkholderiaceae_C > Hydrogenophaga. The sequence continues at coordinate 1,629 of NZ_JBFJMY010000311.1, read as the reverse complement.
TGGTTGATCTTGGGTTGCACATAGCCGGTGCTGTCGATGGCGCGGCTTTGCAGCACCGCCGGCTTGCCGTCCCACACCCAATCGATGTTGAAACGCGCCAGCGCCTTGGGCAGCAGCGGGCTTTCCAGGCGGGCGGTGCGCCAGTTGCGCCCGCCGTCCACGCTCACATCCACCCGTTTGATCGCACCCCGGCCCGACCAAGCCAGGCCGGTGACGTTGTAAAAGCCTTTGTCCAGCAAGGTCTGGCTGCCCGAGGGCGTGGTGATCACGCTCTTGCATTCCTGCACGCCGGTGTATTGGCGGTGTGTGCCGTCGGGCATGTGGTCCATGTAGTGAATGGCTTCGTCTTTGGTCGCCCACTTCTGGTCGCCCACTTCGATGCGGCGCAGGTATTTCACCCAGCTCACCCCCTGTATGCCGGGAACCACCAGGCGCAGGGGGTAGCCGTTTTCGGGCCGCAGCATTTCGCCGTTCATGGCCCAGGCCACCAGCACATCGTCCATGGCACGTTCGATCGCGATGGTGCGCGTCATCGACGATCCGTCGGCGCCCTCGGCCAGCACAAACCGGGCCGCCGCCTTGTCGTAACCACACATCTCCAGCAACGTGGACAGCAACACGCCGGTGAACTCGGAGCAGCTCACCATGCCGTGCGTGTACTGCACCGAGGGCAAGGCCACATTGCCCCATTCCGGCGCCGAATTCGCACCGCATTCGATGAAGTGGATGCGCGACACGCTGGGCAGACGCATCAAATCGTCCATGGTGAAGACGCGCTCGCGCTTGACCAGACCGTTGACCATGAGGCGGTGTTTCGACGGATCGATGTCCCACCAACCCTGGTGGTGTCGCTCGAAATGCAGACCACTGGGTGTGATGATGCCGAACAAGCCTTGCAAGGGCGTGAAGCTCACCGAGGACTGCGGCACACGCGTCAGGCCCGGACTTTCGCGCCGCTGCAAATTCGCCTCCCACTGGCTGGGCACACCGTAGGGGTTCTTGGCCACCGGCATGCCCAGACCGGTGGAATGGGCGGGCAATTGCAAGATGGCATCTTCGCCATCGGCCGCCAGCGCGCGGGAAGCCGATGCCGCCGAGACCGCCACCCCAGCCCCCATGGCGAGCGCCTTGCCCATGAAGCTGCGACGCGCCTTGCGCGCCGCCTCCATCTGTTCACCGCTCAGAAAATTTTCAGGCGCGGGCAGTATCCGCCCTATGGTTTCGCTCAGATCATTTGACACGGGCTGCTCCGTTTATCGGGCCGGCTGGCGTTGAGAGGCCATGGATTTCGGCCTTGGCTGCGCTTGCTGTGGCGCTTGCGGCGCATCAGCGAGAAAAGGAACCACCCCTTCCCGTTTGGTGGCTGCAACATCCATGCGGCCGGCAACCTGTACCGACACCGTGCGGCACAGTTCGACATACATCGGGTCGGCCAGCTTGTAAAAAATCTGGGTACCCTCGCGGCGGCGCGACAACATGCCCGCCTGGTACATCAGGCCCAGGTGGCGCGACGCGTTCGCCTGCGCCAGGCCGGTGGCCTGGATGATGTCGTTGACGCAACGCTCCTCCTGACACAGCGCGTGCAGGATGCGCAAACGGGTGGGTTCGCCCAGCACACTGAAGTAGCGC
>NZ_JBFJMY010000310.1:0-5146 GCF_041633695.1 Hydrogenophaga sp. | reverse complement strand
TTGAGCTTGTAGCCGGGGCGGATGCCGCCGTCTTCGTTGATGTCGATGCTCAACGTGGCAATGGGGCCATCCACCGCCAGCCGGATGTGCTGGTAGCGCGAGGGATGGGTCTGGTATTCCACCTGAAAGGGGGCAACGGGCTGGTCGGACATGGGCACTCCAGAAGTGAATAAACGGGCAAGCCCCGCAGGTGACGCGCTTCAAGCCGTCGGGCAGCGGGTTAACGCAGTATATTGCACGTATCGAAAACCGTCAATGCACTTTAGTGCATATTTTCAAGTTCAGGTCTTCAGCTGCAGCAGCTGGTGCACCTGCTCGCGCAACGCCAGAAAAGCCTCGTCCACCCCATAGGCACTGGTGTTGAACTGCAGATCGGCCTTGGAATAAAACGCCGAACGCCCCTCCAGGATGCGCTTCAAATCCTCCATGGCCTCGCGGCTGGCGGCCATGGGGCGCAAATCCCCCTGCTGGGCCACCCGGGCCATGTGATCGGCCGGGTCGGCCTGCAGCCACACCGTGGTGCAGTGCGAGAGCAGCAGGTTGAAGTTCGCGGCATCCGAAACCAGGCCGCCAGGCGTGGCGATCACCACTTCGGGGTAGATCTGGATCGCCTCTTCGAGTGCCCGGCGCTCGTAGCGGCGGTAGGCGCTGGCGCCGTAGAGGTTGTGGATTTCACTGATCTGGCAGCCCGCAAACTGTTCGATCTCGCGGCTGAGTTCGATGAACGGAAAGCCCAGATCGTCCGCCAGGCGTTGTCCCAGCGTGGTTTTCCCCGCCCCGCGCAAACCGATCAGCGCCAGCCTGCATTGCCGCGCCTGGACATTGCCCGGCTCGCCAAACATGTCCACCAGATGCCCATGGGCGCGGCGCAAATCGGCTTCGTTGCGGTGCGCCAGCAGCTCGCGGATCAACAGCCATTCGGGCGACGAGGTGGTGACATCGCCCAGCATCTCGGCCAGGCTGCATTGCAGCGCCTGCGCCACCTGCAGCAACACCAGCACCGAGGCGTTGCCGGTGCCGTATTCCAGGTTGGCCAGATGCCGCTCCGACACGTCGGCGGCCCGTGCCACCGCCTTGCGCGTCATGCCCCGGCGCGAGCGCAGGGTGCGCACCCGCTCCCCCAAGGCCAACAAAAAGGGGTTGGCAGGCGGCGCTACCGCTGCCTCCACAGCCCCATCGGCCAGCGCCGTATCCGAAGTCCCGATAACCATGTTCGCGCCCACTCCTTGGTCGGTATGCGGTAAACCCTTAAACTTGCGCCCACTCAAAACATGCACTTTAATGCATACTACGACGACGCACGATAGTGCATTTATACCTGCAACCGGATGACTTGGGCGCATTTCCCTTCATCCATTCCACACCGAGGCCCGCACATGACCAACCTGCTCCCCAACTTTCTCGCTGGCCGTCTCCAAACCGGTAGCGGCCCCGGCACGCCCTTGTTCGACCCGGTGCTGGGCACCGAACTGGCGCGCGTCTCCAGCGCCGGCCACGATCTGGCCGAAGGATTTGCCTTTGCCCGCGAACAAGGCGGCAGCGCCTTGCGCGCCATGGGCTACGCCCAGCGCGCCGAGATGCTGAACGCCATCGTGCAGGTGCTGCAAGCGAACCGCGACAGCTACTACGCCATCGCCACCGCCAACTCGGGCACCACCACCAAAGATTCGGCGGTCGACATCGACGGCGGCATCTTCACCCTGGGCTATTACGCCAAACAAGGCGCCGCCCTGGGCGACGCCCGCCTGCTGCTCGACGGCGAGCGCATCCGCATGGCCAAGGACCCGCTGTTCCAGACCCAGCACGTGATGAGCCCCACGCGCGGCGTGGCCTTGTTCATCAACGCCTTCAACTTCCCGAGCTGGGGTTTGTGGGAAAAAGCCGCACCCGCCCTGCTCTCTGGTGTGCCGGTGATCATCAAACCCGCCACCGCCACCGCCTGGCTGACCCAGCGCATGGTGATGGACGTGATCGACGCCAAGATCCTGCCACCCGGCGCGCTCTCGGTGATCTGCGGTTCTTCGGCGGGCCTGATGGACCAGCTCCAGGCCTTTGACGTGGTTTCGTTCACCGGGTCTGCCGAAACCGCCCGCATCATCCGCAGCCACCCGGCCGTGGCCGAGCGTTCGGTGCGCTGCAACATCGAAGCCGACAGCCTGAACAGCGCCCTGCTCGACCCGGCAGCCAGCGCCGACAGCGAAAGCTTCCAGTTGCTGGTGAACGAAGTGGCGCGCGAGATGACGGTGAAGAGCGGCCAGAAATGCACCGCCATCCGCCGGGTTTTTGTGCCGCGCGCGCTGTACGACGCAGCCGCCCAGGCCATTGGCGCCAAGCTGGCCAAAATCAGCGTCGGCAATCCGCGCGTGGAGACCGTGCGCATGGGCGCGCTGGTGAGCCGCGAACAATTCGACAGCGTGCAAGCCGGCATCGCACAACTGCGCAGCGAAGCCGAAGTGCTGCACGACGGCAGCGCCGTTGCCCTGGTGGACGCCGACCCGGCGGTCGCCGCCTGTGTCGCGCCCACCTTGCTCGGCTGCCGCGAACCCAGCAAAGCCCGCGTGCTGCACCAGGTCGAGGTGTTCGGCCCGGTGGCCACGCTCATGGCCTACGACAGCGCAGAAGAAGCCTACGCCCTGATCCGCCGTGGCGAAGGTTCGCTGGTGACCTCGCTGTACAGCGCAGACCCGGTTTTCATCGCCCAAGCCACGCAAGAGCTGGCCAGCAGCCATGGCCGGGTGCACGCGGTGTCGCCCGACATCGCCGCCCTGCACAGCGGCCACGGCAACGTGATGCCGATGTCGCTGCACGGCGGCCCCGGTCGCGCAGGCGGCGGTGAAGAACTGGGTGGCTTGCGCGCACTGAATTTTTACCACCGCCGCAGCGCCGTGCAAGCCAGCACGGTGGCACTCGACCAGCTTGCCACGCAAGCCGCTCGACTGGTCTACTGATACCGAGAAACCCCGCGACCCGGCAACGTCCCCCACCTCCCCATGCGCAGCAGGAGCAACACCATGAGCCCCGTCTTCAACCCATTGGTCAGTCCACCCCCCAGTGCCTTCAATTTCGCCGAGCACTTGCTCCGGCTGAACCAGGCACGGGCGCAAAAAACCGCCTTGATCGACGACCAGGGCACGCTCAGCTACGGCCGGTTGACCGAGCAGGTGCAGCGCTTTGCAGCCAGCCTGCAAGCCCTGGGCTTGAAGCGCGAAGAGCGCCTGCTGCTGCTCATGCACGACAGCAGCGACTGGGTCGTGGCCTTTCTGGGCAGCTTGTACGCCGGCGTGGTGCCGGTCTGCGTCAACACCTTGCTCACGGCAGACGACTACGCCTTCATGCTGCACAACAGCCGCGCGCAGGCGGTGGTGGTGTCGGGCGCCTTGCTCGACACGGTGCAAAACGCCTTGGCCCGCGGCACGCACGCGGTGCACAGCACCGTGGTCTCGCGCCCGGCGGCCGAGCTGCCACCCGGTGCGCACGACATGGCGCAACTGCTCGGGCAGAACGCGCCGCTCGGCCAGAGCGCCGCCACCCATGCCGACGAGCCCGCTTTCTGGCTGTATTCGTCGGGCTCCACCGGCCAACCCAAGGGCACGGTGCACAGCCAGGGCAACCTGTACTGGACCGCCGAACTCTATGGCAAAGGTGTGCTCGCGCTGCGCGAGAACGACGTGGTTTTTTCGGCGGCCAAACTCTTTTTCGCCTACGGCCTGGGCAATGCGCTGAGCTTTCCGCTCAGTGTTGGCGCCACCGTGGTGCTCCTGGCCGGCCGGCCCACGCCAACGGCGGTGTTCGAACGCATGCGGCAGCACCAGGCCACCGTGTTCTACGGCGCGCCCACCGGCTACAGCGGCATGCTCGCAGCGCCCGATCTGCCACAGCGCGAGCAAGTGGCCCTGCGCCTGTGTTCCTCGGCGGGCGAAGCCCTGCCCAGCGACCTGGGTGAGCGCTGGACCCAGCGCTTCGGCTGCGAAATCATCGACGGCATCGGTTCCACCGAAATGCTGCACGTGTTCCTCTCCAACCAGCCCGGCGATGTGCGTTACGGCACCACCGGCAAGGCGGTGCCGGGCTACCAGCTCGAGCTGCGTGGCGAAGATGGCCAGCCGGTGGCCGATGGCGAGATCGGCGACCTGTACGTGAGCGGGCCCAGCAGCGCGCTGATGTACTGGAACAACCGCGAAAAAACACGCGACACCTTCCAGGGTATCTGGACCAAGAGCGGCGACAAATACAGCCGCGACGCCGACGGCTATTACACCTACGCCGGACGCAACGACGACATGCTGAAAGTCAGCGGCATCTACGTGAGCCCCTTCGAGGTCGAGTCCACCCTGGTGCAACACCCGGCGGTGCTGGAAGCCGCCGTGATCGGCAAGAACGACGCCGACGGCCTCACCAAAACCAAGGCCTTCGTGGTGCTCAAAGCCGGACAACAGGCCACCGAAGCGGAGTTGCAGGCCTTTGTGAAAGAAAGATTGGCGCCCTACAAATACCCGCGCTTCATCGAATTCCTGAACGAGCTGCCCAAGACCGCGACCGGCAAGATCCAGCGCTTTCGCTTGCGCGAGTTGGACCAGGCCTGAACGCCTCGCGCCGCAGCGCATAATCGGCGGGTCACTGGGGAGTAGCCGCTCTTTTTCCCAAGAGGCTGACGTCAACATACTCGACCATTTGGTTGTGGTGTCAGCGGTTCGCAGAACTTGGCAAGACCTTTGACCACGTCGCATCCGCATGGGCCGGGGAAGCGAGGTGGTCATCCGTCTTTGAACCGGCTGCGGAACCCTCCATGGAAGCACTCTTTGTATCGACCGGCGTGGTCGCCCTGGCCGAGGTCGGCGACAAAACCCAATTGCTGGCCTTCATCCTGGCCGCGCGCTTCAAAAAGCCGCTGCCCATCGTTGCGGGCATTCTCTGCGCCACCTTGGTCAACCACGGCCTGGCAGGCGCCTTGGGCGCCTGGATCACCACCGCGCTCGACCCCCATGTGCTGCGCTGGGTGCTGGGGGCCTCGTTCATCGCCATGGCGGTCTGGACGCTGATACCCGACAAGATCGAAGAGGAAGAAACCCAGGTCGCCAACCGGCTCGGCGTGTTTGGCGCCACCTTGATCACCTTCTTTCTGGCCGAGATGGGCGACAAGACCCAG
>NZ_JBFJMY010000309.1:0-5147 GCF_041633695.1 Hydrogenophaga sp. | reverse complement strand
TGCTGAACACCGCGCGTGCCCAAGCGTGGCCAGAAGCGCGTTTGCACTACGAATTCTTCAGCGCCGCCCCCACGGCACGCGACACCGACGGCCCGTTTGAAATCGAAATCGCCAGCAGCGGCCAGGTGATCACGGTGCCGGCCGACTCCACGGCTTTGCAAGCCTTGCTCAAGGCCGGTGTTGACGTGCTCATGTCCTGCGAACAAGGCGTTTGCGGCACCTGCCTCACGCGGGTGAAAAGTGGCGCGCCCGATCACCGGGACCAATACCTGACCCCCGACGAGCACGCTGCAAACGACCAGTTCACGCCCTGTTGCTCCCGCTCCAAAAGCGAGCGCCTGGTCCTGGACCTTTGAAGCCGCGAGGCAGATGGCGGATCTGTCCTCCACCCCGCTCGAAGCCGCCGCCCGCTCAATTCGCCAACGCGGCGCCCCGACCGGGTTTCACATGTGACTCGGCCCGAGGCTGTACGCCGCGCGCACGCAGCAGGAAACCGCGGTTCACCGGACTGTGCGGCTTCTGTGCCAGGCGCTCGTGCGCCAACGCCTCGGCCAAGCCGCTCTGGCCAGTGCGCAGGGCCGACTCTGTGAGGGTCCAGTCGATGATGTCGCGCTGGGCATGGCTGCCACCGAAACGGTTGACGATGTGGCGCGCGCGGTAGAGATGCTGCACCGCGGTGTCGTGCTCACCGGTCCAGTGTGCGGCAAAGCCCTGCACCAGGTCGGCGCCGGTATCGGTGGCCCAGCGTGAAACCTCGGTCTTGCCATCGGCCTGGCGCAGTACATGGGCCAAGCGCTGCACATCGGCCAACCGGCCTGCACCCAGGTAGGCCATCACCGCGTGCCAGTCGTTGAAAGGGTAGAGCTGCCCATCGGCATGCGCGTCCCAGGCCCGCGCCACTTCCTGCCAGCGGTCCCCCACGTCGACCCCCACCAGGTGCAAACGCCAGAGCAAGGCCGATGCGTCCACCAGGTCCAGCGCCACGGCGCTGGGTGTCTTGCGAACAATACCGTCGTAGATGCCGAGTACCTCCTGTGTCTGGCCCAGGTCCAGATAACAGAGCGCGCCGTGCCACGCGTTGTGCGCCTTGAAGAAGTTGTCGTCCCCCGACCAGAACGGCTCGCGCATGCGCATCCATCCCACGCCGTCCTGCGCGCGGCCTTGCATCTCCAATACGTGGGCCACAGCATGGTGCGCCCAGCAATCCAGCGGCTCCAAGTCCAGTGCTTCGCGGCCCGTGGCCTCGGCACGGATGTAGTCGCCACACTCTTCCAGACCGAAGGCATACATCCCCAGCAAAATGGCGTAACCCGGCATCTCGGGCGACCACTGTGGCAGTGCGCGCGCGATGCGGTCGCGCAGGTTGCGCGCGTTGGCCCGGTAAAAATCGATCAGGTGTCCCACCTGCAGCGCCACGACGTCATACGGGTACCGCATGTTGTGGTGGTCCATGGTCAACGCGGCCTCGGTCCACTCACCGTCCAGCACGCGCTCGATCACGGCGGCGTGCGAAGCCTCGCGCTCGTTCAGCGGCATCTCACGCAGGCCTTTCAAAACGTCCCGCGCCATGGCCACGCAGTCGGGTTCGGTGGCCAAGGCCAGCAAATGGCCCTGGAGGACGTGTGCCATCGCGAAACGCGGCGCGACCGAGATCGCCTGCGCGAGGCTGGCCATGGGGTCGCCCCGATAAAGCTGGAAGGCCGCAACGGATGCTTCGTAGGCCGCAAGCGCCTCGTGGTTGGCGCCGCTGAGGGCGTGTCCCTGTAGGTCGGTCATCATGGATATGCTCCTGCAATATGGTGTGCATTGCCGGCCCCACAAGACGCTCTCCGATGTTGCGCCCTTGGGGCCGGCAGATGTATTCTAGGAAGCACTTTATCGCCCAACCATCGCCAAAACGCTGGCATTTTTTGCCGAAACGCCATCAACCATGCAGGACGCCGCGCTCCGCTCCGACCCGCTGCTGGACATCCTGCGCGCCATGCGCCTGACCGGCGGTGTGTTCCTGGAAGCCTCGTTCACCGCGCCTTGGTGCGTGCTCTCCCAGGTAGAGCCTGGCGACTGCGCGGGCTTTCTCCCGCTGCCACGCCACATCATTGCCTACCACTACGTCTGCGCCGGCGAATTCACCGTGCAGGTCGACGGCGAGCCCCCCATTCGTGCGCAACGGGGCGACGTGGTGATCCTGCCACGCAACGACGGACATCGCATCGGCAGCGACCTGCGTACCGCCCCACTGGATGTGAGCGCCCTTTTTGAACCGGGCGCAGGCAACGACCCGACGCGCCTGGTCTACGGCTCGGCGGATAGCGCCGACACGCACTTCTTTTGCGGCTTCCTCGGTCACAACCAAGCGAACAACCCACTCATCAGTGCCTTGCCCCGCGTGTTGCATTTGAATGGGGGCGATGCGGCCGTCAGCGGATGGATCGAAAGCTCGCTGCGCTTCGCGTCATCGCGCCGCGCCATGGCCCGCGAAGGCGACGGTATCGCCATGTCCCCCGCCATGCTCGGCAAGCTCGCCGAGCTGCTGTTCGTGGAAGCGGTGCGCCAGTACTTGCAGAGCCCGCGAGCGCCCGCCTCCGGCTGGATCGCCGGCCTGCGCGATCCGATGGTGGGACACGCCCTGGCGCTCATGCACGGCGAACGCGAGCCCCGCGCCTGGACCGCCGAGACCCTGGCGCGCGAAGTGGGCCTGTCGCGCTCGGCGTTCGCCGAACGCTTCACGGCACTGATGGGAAACCCTCCCATGCGCTACCTGAGCCAATGGCGCCTGCAACAGGCGGCCCGCCGCCTCGCCGAAACCACCGATCCCATCGCGCGCATCGCTGATGACGCGGGCTACGAATCGGAACCTGCGTTTCACAGGGCCTTCAAGCGCGAACATCAGACGACGCCTGCGGGATGGCGGAAAAAACATGCGGGCACGGCATCAGGCTCCTAGGAGCCTGCGCCCCCAGCGTATCGTTTGGCTTGGTTGAGCACGGGGCTCAAGCAAACAAAAAAAAAGCCCCCAACAGGTGGGGGCTTGGTCAGCAATCTGGGCCGGGAACAGCGTCCGGCCCATTTTGTCTGCGATCAGCGCGGGCTGCGGCGTGCCACTGGGCGCGCTGGGCCACCCTCGGAGCGACGCGGGGCAAATTCGCCACGTGGTGCGGGACGGTCGAAACCACCACGGTCACCGCCGCTGCGTTCGTTGCGGCCAAAGCTGGAGAAACCTTGTGGTTTCGCGCCCGGGCGTGCAGGTGCCTGGTCGCCAAAACCACGGCCAGCCGGACGGCTGTCGCCCCGGTTGTCGAAACGGTTGTCCTGGCGGTTCTCGAAACGCGGCTCCGAACGGCCTTCAAAGCGCGGCGCATCGCCACGGCCTTCGAAGCGCGGAGGACGGGCAGCACCGCCGCCGGTGTTGCCACGGCGATCGGCGAACCGGTCGTTGCTGCGGCCAGGGCCACCACGGCTGTTGCCGTTGTTGCGGCCAAACGGTTCGGCCATAGGCGCACGCTGGCGCGGCTCCATGCCCGGAATGGTTTCGACCGTGATGCGCTGGCGCACAAAGGCTTCGATGTCACCAATCTTGCGGCGGTCGCGCAGCTCGGCAAAGGTGATGGCCAGGCCATCACGACCAGCGCGGCCAGTGCGGCCAATGCGGTGGGTGTAATCCTCGGCCTTCATCGGCAAGCCGAAGTTGAACACGTGGGTGATGGTGGGCACGTCGATGCCGCGGGCAGCAACGTCGGTGGCCACCAGAACCTGCACCTGGCCTTGGCGCAAAGCCATCAGACGGCGGTTGCGAATGCCCTGGCTGAGCGCACCGTGCAAGGCCACGGCCGAGAAGCCGTCTTGCTGCAAGTCGTTGGCCAGGCCATCGCATTCAATCTGCGTGCTGCAGAAAACAATCGCCTGGTTGATGGTGGTGTCGCGCAACCAGTGGTCGAGCAGCTGGCGCTTGTGCTGAGCGTTGTCGGCCCAGAACAGCTTTTGCTGGATGTTGGTGTGCTGCTCTTGTGGCGAGTCGATCTGGATCTTCTGCACATGCTTGCCACCGTCGTGCATCACGCGCATGGCGAGCTGCTGGATGCGCGGCGCAAAGGTGGCGCTGAACATCATGGTCTGGCCACGCTGGCTGGTCAGGTCGTTGACTTCGGCCAAATCGTCGGAGAAGCCGAGGTCGAGCATGCGGTCGGCTTCGTCCACGACCAGGAATTGCACCTTGTCGAGCTTCAGCTGTTGCGAGCGCTGCAGGTCCAGCAAGCGGCCAGGCGTGGCGACCACGAGATCGGCGTTCTGCAGCTTGGCGATTTGCAACTGGTAAGGCATGCCGCCCACCACGTTGGCCACGCGCAGGCCACGGCAATGGCGCACCAGGTCGATGGCGTCGTGCGCCACCTGTTGGGCGAGTTCGCGCGTCGGGCACAGAATCAGCGCGCCAGGGGTGGCGGCCTTGAAGTTGCGCGGGCTGGTCGGGTCCTTGCGCTTGGGGCGCTTGGGGGCGACTTCGCCTTTGGCCAGCGCGTCGGCGGTGGCTTGCTCAAATTCGGCGCGCTCTTGCTCTTCAGCGGCAGCGCGTTGTTGCAGCAAGGTGTGCAACACGGGCAGCAAGAAGGCGGCGGTCTTGCCGCTGCCGGTCTGGCTGGACACCATCAGGTCGGCAAAACGCTTTTCACCGTCACCGATCATGGCTTTGGGAATCACCGCGTTTTGCACTTTCGTGGGCTGCGTGTAGTTCAGGTCGGCAACGGCCTGCACCAGCTCGGGCGCCAGGCCCAGTTGCACAAAACCATTGGGGACGGCGATCACGGCCTCTTCTGGCGCGGCGATCTCAGGTGCTGCGGCTTCGGCCGTGGCAACGGTGTCGAACGCGTCCAGGTTGGACGTCATGTCGTCGCGGGCGTTGTCGGTGTTCTGGGAAAAATCTAGTGTGTCGTTCATGTTCAATCATCCTGGTGCGCAAAAAATAAGCGCACGTGATCGAGCAAAGCGGGAACTGTCTGGGCAGACGGGCAAGGCCGGTGCCGCAGGGTCAGGCTGCTTCGTTCGTGGTCGGCAAAAACATCAACCATCAAACGAAGAACGCAGCGCGCCGAAGCTGAAGTCTCGGCGGTGGCTGTCGCATGGCCCTGGAGAAAAACAGCGGCGGTGAGAGGCTT
>NZ_JBFJMY010000308.1:0-5150 GCF_041633695.1 Hydrogenophaga sp. | reverse complement strand
CCTTTTGGTTCGGCGCATGCGCTGGCCTTTTTGGTCGAAGAGACCGTCAACGGGCGCGGCTTTGGCAAGGAAATCGGCACCGGTTCCAAGCGGCTGACCGCCAAATACGGCCAGCCCGATCTGAGCATGACCAGCAAGGGCCAGGAATTCCCGGCCTACGACGGGCGCGCCATCCAGGGCATTGGCCTGGCCTATGCCACGTCCAACCGGGGTGGCTGCCACCTGCGCGGCTACACCATCGCTTCCGAAGTGTTGGGCATTCCGGTCAAGACCGACCCGGTGGAGCACGAAGGCAAGCCGGAGTTGGTGAAAGCCTTCCAGGACGCGACCGCTGCATTCGACTCTTCGGGCTTGTGCGTGTTCACCACCTTCGCCTGGGGCTTGGCCGATCTGGCGCCGCAAATGGCAGCGGCCTGCGGCGACGAGTACACGACCGAAGAGCTGGAGAAAATCGGTGAGCGCATCTGGAACATGGAGCGCGAATTCAACAACGCCGCCGGTTTCACCGCCAAGGACGACAGCCTGCCCAAGCGCTTGCTCACCGAAGCCTGCAAGACCGGCCCATCCAAGGGCAAGGTCAATATGCTGGCCGAGATGATGCCCAAGTACTACGCCGCGCGCGGCTGGGACCCAGAAGGCCGCCCCACCGCCGAGACCCGGACCCGCTTGAGCCTCTGAGGCCAGCGCCCATCCGGTAACCGGGTGGCACATCAGCACACCGGGGGCAGCTTTCAGTCTGCCCCCGTTTTTGTTTGCAGGAGAGCACCATGCACCACGTCATTCTGGGAGCCGGACCCGCCGGTGTCATCGCCGCCGAAACCTTGCGCAAGCAAGCCCCTGGCGACACCGTCACCCTGGTGGGAGACGAGGCCGAGCCGCCGTATTCGCGCATGGCCATTCCCTATCTCTTGATCGGCAACATCGACGAGCGCGGCACTTATTTGCGCAAGTCCGATAGCCACTACCAGGATCTGGGTGTGAAAGCCGTGCACGCACAGGCCACGGCGGTGGATGTGGCTGCACAAACGGTGCAGCTCAACAACGGCGACACGCTGTCCTACGACCGCCTGCTGATCGCCACCGGCTCGCACCCGGTGCGCCCACCCATACCCGGCATGGACCTGCCCGGCGTGCACCCGTGCTGGACGCTGGACGACGCGCGGGCCATTCAAGCCCTGGCCCAACCCGGCGCCCGCGTATTGCAAATGGGCGCGGGCTTCATTGGTTGCATCATCATGGAAGCGCTGGCCGCACGCGGCGTGGAGCTGAGCGTGGTGGAAATGGGCGACCGCATGGTGCCGCGCATGATGGGCCCCACGGCCGGGGGCATGATCCGCGACTGGTGCGAGAAAAAAGGCGTGCGGGTGTTCACCGGCACCAAGGTGGAAGCGATTGAAGCCGCCCAGACGTCGGCCCCCAGTGGCCTGCTGGACAAACTGGCCAGCGCCGTGGGCATGGGCGCCGAGAAGTCAGCGGCAAAGGGTTTGACCGTGCGGCTCTCGGGCGGTCAATCGGTGCAGGCCGATCTCGTCATCAGCGCCACCGGTGTGCGCCCTGCCATCGGCTTTCTGAAAGACTCGGGCATCACCTGCCTGCAAGGCGTGCTCACCAACGAATGCCTGCAGACCAATGTGCCCAACGTGTACGCGGCGGGCGACTGTGCCGAAGCCTTCGACAAGGTGAGCGGCAAAACCATTGTGAGCGCCATCCAGCCCAACGCGGCCGAGCAGGCCCGCGTGGCCGCACTCAACATGGTCGGGCAACGCACCGAGCTCAAAGGGGTGACCCAGATCAACGTGCTCGACACCCTGGGCATGATCTCGACCAGTTTTGGCAACTGGGAAGGCGTGCCCGGTGGCCAGCACGTGGAACTGACCGACCAGGCGGCGGGCCGACACCTGAGCCTGCAATTCGTGGACGACACCCTGGTGGGGTGCAACAGCGTGGGTTGGACCGAGCATGTGGGCGTGATGCGCGGCCTGGTCGAAGGCCAGGTGCGGCTGGGGGATTGGAAAGACCGCTTGATGGAAGACCCGACCCGGCTGATGGACGCCTACCTGGCCAGCGCACAGGGGCAGGGCGACTGGAGCGGCGCCGACGACGAGCGCCGCCGATAAGCCCGCGTCCAGGCGCCACCCGGCGGCGCCGCGCGCGCCGCCGTACACAGCCATCCGCCATGAAAATCACCTTCAAACTCTTTGCCATGCTGACCGACTACCTCCCGTTCGAGGCACGGCGCAGCAACCAGATGGTGCTGGACATTGCGCCCGAGGCCACCATCAGCCAGATCATCGAACCCTATGGCCTGCCGCCCAGGCTGGTGCACCTGGTGCTGGTCAATGGGCGCTACATCCAACCGGCGGAGCACATGAGCACCCGCTTGCAAGAAGGCGATGTGCTGGCCATCTGGCCACCCATTGCCGGAGGCTGAAGGCGTTCATGCAGTCTGCTTATGCCGAGTCCTTTGTCCGCGACATGGGATGTACCGAGAAAGAATGGCTGGGGTGGCTGCCCGCGGCCATTGGCGAGCGGCCTTGGACGCAGGACGGCGCATCGGCGCGGGTGCTGATCGAGCCCGGTGCTCTGCGGCTCGAATGGTGCGTGCAGGAGCCACGCGTCATCGCCCTCATGCGCATGCCGCGCCTGCAGGTGGCGTTCCGGTTTACCGGGCTGGATGGTGCACAGCGCTACACCTTCATGAAGCGCTTCGATCTCTATATGCAGCGCGGTGGCGGTTGACGCGGGTTTGATCCAGCGCAGGTGGGGCAGGGGGATGGGCTGTCATGATGGGCTTTTCCCCACACCGGGCCTGCCCTGATCCTTGACGGGGTTCTGCGGGTGCCGAGGGGCATGCCCACCACCGCAACCGCTGGAGCCCACATGAGCGAAAACACCACCGCAACCGTCACCGTCACCCGCCAGAGCGGCTACCAGTTTCTGGTCGACTTTGGCGCACTGATGCCCCAGCTGCTGGCCGACGAACCCGCGCCCCTGGGGCAAGGCAGCGGCCCGGCCCCCGACCAACTGCTGATGGCGGCGGTGGCCAATTGCCTGAGCGCCAGCTTGTTGTTTTCCCTGCAAAAATTCAAACAAGACCCAGGCACGCTGCAGGCCACCGCTTCGCTCGAACTGGGGCGCAACGCCGACAAACGCCTGCGTGTCCTATCCATTCAGGTGAAGCTGAGCTTGGGCTGTGCCGCGTCCGAGATCGAACACCTGGACCGCGTATTGGCCCAGTTCGAGGACTTCTGCACCGTGTCCATGAGCGTGCGCCAAGGCATCGCGATCCAGGTCCAGGTGCTGGACGGCAGCGGCGCCACCATCAAGGGCTGAACGGGGTCGGGTGGCGGTCCGCCGTCAGGCCGGTGCGAACCACAGCGCGGCCGTGCGCATGCCCGCGTAGGTGAGCACCAGCGAGCCCAGCAAATGCAGGGCCGCGCTGCCACCGGCCAGCAGCCAGCGCCCGTGCTGCAGCATGGATACCGTCTCCACCGAGAAAGTGGAGAAGGTGGTGAGCGCACCCAGACAGCCGGTGATGATGGCCAGCCGCCAGGCCGGGTCGATCTGCGTCTGGCTCTGGAAAAACACCACCGCCACGCCCACCACATAGGCGCCGATCCAGTTCGCGGCCAATGTGCCCCAGGGCAGCAGCGCCTGGCCGTGGTTGAGCCACAGGCTGAGTTGCCAGCGGGACAAAGCGCCAATGGAGGCGCCCAGGCAGATCGCGATGACGGCAAGCATGGTCGGGGGCTTTCAGGGCAGGTCAGAACGGTGGATCGTCGGCACTCTGTGCCTCGTCTACCGCCTGCATGGGCTGGCTGGGTGCGGTGGCCGGACCCAGGCTCATCTCGCCGCCCAGGGCTTCGATCATGGCGGGTATGAGTTGCGTGAGCTCACCGGTCGTGAGCGCCACGTCGGTATCGAAGCCGCTTTCCCCTTCATCGGGGCGGCCATCGAACACGCCTTCGAGAAAGCTCAGTTTTTTGAGTTGCATGGCTTCGGTCAGCACGAACCCGATGCGGCCTTCCCAGCTCAGGGCCAGGCGCGTGGGCAGCTTGCCCTCGACGATGTGCTGGCGCACCTCGTCGGTGGCGAGGTTGTGGCGGGTGAATTTCACCACCGACTTTTCTTCGTCACCCGACTTGAGTTCGCATTCGCGCTCCACGCTGAAACCGCCCGGCCATTCGTCGCTGCTGGTGGCGCTCAGCCATTGCGTCATGGCGGTTTGTGGCGTCACCTCGGTTTGCAGCAGCGTCACGCTCAGTTGGTCAAAGGCCCGCACCAGCGCGGTGATCACCTCGTCGGTCTTGCCCTGGCTGCTGGCATCGGTCACCAGCCAGCCGTTTTTCAGATCCATCCAGATCCAGACCTGGGACTGGCGCGCAAAAGCCTGTGGCAACAAGGTGAGCAAGGCCTCTTCGCGCAAGGCCTTGGTTTCTTTTTTGCCGGGCTTGCGCCCGGTGGTGGCTTCGATGTGGTCGGCCTCTTCTTGCGCTTTTTCGCGCACCACCGAACCCGGCACGCCCTTGGTTTCGATGCGCAGCTTGAGGATGCGCTGCCCCGCCACCGACTCCACCAGCGGGCCATGGGCCTCGCCCCGGGGTTCTACCCAGCCCACCGATTTGTCCTGGGTGGCACCACAGGGCACAAAACGCGCCGCATCGAGCGCGGCTTCCATCGACTCCAGCGTCGCATCCCATCCGGGCGCGATGCGGTAGATCGTCACATTCTTGAACACAGACTTCCTTAGGTTGAGGCTCTTGCCATGGGAGGTGCAAATCTTAGTGGATGATGCCCGTCCTGGACCCGACAATGCCCAGAACAGGCCCTGGCCCGCGCGACAGCGCGCCAAATGGGCCAGCCGGCGGTGTTTTCACGAGGAAAGAGCAGACATGAACTTGCGTTTTGTTGAGGCGTTTTACTGGGTGGCCTCGCTCAAAAGCGTCACGCGCGCGGCGGAAAAGATGTTTTTGACCCAGTCGGCCATGTCCAGCCGCATATCGGCGCTCGAAGACGAGCTCGGCGTGCTGCTGCTGGACCGGCGCGACAAACAATTTCGCCTCACCGTGGCCGGTACGCGCTTCTTCTCGTACGCGCGCCGCTTGCTGGAGATGCAACGCGAAATCAAGTCCGAAATGGGCTCGGGCTTG
>NZ_JBFJMY010000307.1:0-5160 GCF_041633695.1 Hydrogenophaga sp. | reverse complement strand
CTGGTTCGGGTGCACCAGGGCCGAGAGCAGCAGTGTGTCCAGCACCGGTTGCTCGAACACGATGCCGGTGGGCTTCTCTTGCAGTTGCAGGAAGCGCATGTCGAACGCGGCGTTGTGCGCCACCAGCACCGTATCCTGCGCGAACGCGTGGAAAGACGGCAGCACCTGCGCAATGCTCGGCTGACCGCGCAGCATCTCGGGCTGGATGCCGTGGATGGGGATGGAGGCTGCGGGAATGTCCCGACCGGGATCCACCAGTTGCTCAAAGCACTCCTGGCGCAGCAGTTTGCCGTTGACGATGCGCGCCGCGCCGATCTGGATGATGGCATCGCCCTCGGAGGGGTTCAGGCCCGTGGTCTCGGTGTCGAACACCGTATAGACCAGATCCACCAGGCGGCGTTCGTCCATGGAGCGCGACTGCTCCGTGGTCTTGAACAGGTCGAAGTCGTAGTACTCGGGGCGGCTCTCGCTCTTCAAAAAGTGCGTGGCCTCCAACTGTTCCTGCGGATCGGCCAGGGGCAGCAGAAAACGGAAAAAGGCCTGGTGCCGGGTGCGCTCGCGTTCGAACCAGAAGGCGCCGCCGTGGCGCTCCACCACGTCGCGCACCGTCAGCCGCACGGTCTCGTTGCCCAGGCGCATCGGGTCCATCTCCCAGCTCATCACCGTCTCGGTGCTCATGGCCTGACCGGACCACACCAGATCGAGTTGCGCCCGGTGCTCGCTGGCTGCGGCCAGCGTGAGCCGCAACTCGACATAGCGGATCTGAAATTCGTCCTGCAAGCGCTTGGACAGGTACACCAGCGCTTGCAGCAAAGAGAAGCTCTCCACCTGGAGCCACAAGGCGCCGTTCACCTCGCTGGTGGAGGCGTTCAAACCGGTGGCGATCTCGATGCGGCGCACCGCCGCCCCCATCAAATCGGCGCCCAACATCTCCTCCAGCGGCCAGCGGGTTTTCAGCACCGCCGCCGTTCCGCTCTCCACCTCCTGGATGCGCCGCCCCAGGCCCTGGGTTTCCTCGCGGATCACCCCCAGAAAACGCTCGCGCATGGCGGCGTCCAGATCGGGATAGTCCAGCATGTCGATCGCCGCCTGCATGCTGGCCAGCGCCGCCCGGCTGCGCTCGGTGAGCGTGTGCAGCACCTGGTCCCGGGCCGACTCGTCTTCGTAATCGCGGGTGATGTTGTCCAGCATCAGCACAAAGCCGGTGATCTCGCTGCGGTCGTCCCCCGTCTCGGCGTTGGGGGCCTGCACCGCGCGCACCGGCGCCATCTGCACCCGCAGCAGTTGCCCCGCACCGGTGGTGGTCACGAACTGGGCCGAGGGGTGCTCCGCACCACGCAGCATGCGCTGCTGGATGCTCTCCAGCGCGTGCGCCACCAGCTTGCGGTCGAACACGCCATAGACCGAGCGTCCCAGCCCAATGAGTTCGGCACCACCGGCCACCGAAGGCGCTTGCGACAGCGCGCGAAACTGCATGCGGGCACGGTTGTTGTAGAGCAGGATGCGCCCGTCCAGGTTGCACACCACCACACTCTGGCTCAACTCGGACATCAGGGCCGCCAGCCGGGCCCGCTCCAGCTCCGTGCCCCGGCTGATCTCCTGCACCCGCTGGTGCATCTCCTCGCGCAGCCGAGCGCGCTGCAACACCAGCTGGTTGACGACGCCGCTCAAGCGCCGGACTTCAGGGCTGCCGCGCGCGGGCAACTCGCGCACCACATCGGTCCGCAGCAAGACCTCGGCCTCTTCGGCCAACTGGGCTGTGGGCGACACAAAGTGCGCGAGCAAGGCGCGAAAAACGAAAGCGCTGGCGATCAGCAAGACCACCAGCATCATGAACACCAGCAGACCGCGCGACAGCAGCGATGGCCCCGGAGCCTCCAGCCATGACCCGCGCTGGGCTGCGCTCGACGTGGACCACAGCAAAGCCACCGTCAGCAGCAGCCAGACCACCCACACCGCACCCAGGGCCAACACACCCAGGGCGATGCGGCGATCGCCTCTTTTCATGCACCGCGCTCCAGCATGTCCTTGACCTTTTGCACCAGTTCACGGGTGGAAAACGGTTTGGTCATGTAGGCGTTGGCACCCAGGGCCAAGCCTTTGGCCACGTCGGTATCGCGTCCCTTGGCCGTGAGCATCAGAATCGGCGTGTCTTGCACCTCGGGGTGGGAGCGCACTTCACAGCACACTTCAAAGCCGCTCTTGTGCGGCATCATCACGTCCAGCAGCACCAGGGCCGGGCGCTCGCGAACAACGGCGTCCACCGCCTCTTGTCCATCGCGCGCCAGCACCACCTCGTAGCCTTCGCGCTTCATGAGGAACTCCAGCGAGATCAGGATGTTGGGCTCATCGTCGGCGATCAGGATTTTCTGGCTCATGTTTCACTCCGGTGCATCTCTTGGGGCCCTCCAGCGGGTTCGGGTTGGACCTGTCCATTCTGCGACAAGAAGAAGCCGAAAGTCGCGCCCTGCCCCGGGCTTGAACGCAGCCACATGTGCCCACCGAAATGGGCCACGATGCGCCGGCTGATGGGCAGGCCCAGGCCGGTTCCACCAGCCCGGTACGCTTCACCGCCGATTTGCCGAAACCGTTCGAACACCAATTCTTGCAGCTCGGGGGCGACACCGGGACCGTTGTCCTGCACCTCCACCTGGATGCCATCGCGCTCCTGCTGCAAGCGCAGGGCCACCTCGCCCGTACCCTGTGGTGCGAACTTGACCGCGTTGGACAACAGGTTCAAGACCACCTGGGTGATGCGGTCGGCATCGCCCCGCACCGCCCGCACCGCTTCAGGTAACTGGCATTGCAGCGCCACGCCGCGTTCGCGGTAGGTCTCGCGCATGGTGGCCACCGCCTGCACCAGCAGCTCGCGCATGTCCACGTCGGCCTCGTGCCACTCGGCATGCCCGGCCTCGATCTTGGCCAGGTCCAGCACCTGGTTCACCAGCCGACTCAAACGCTCGGCCTCGGTCACGATGATGCCGAGACACTGTTGGCGTTGTTCTGCGGGCATGTGCTCATCGTCCCGCATCAGCTCGCTCAAAGCCCTGATCGAGGTCAAAGGCGTGCGCAGTTCGTGCGTCACCGAGGACATGAAATCGTCCTTCAGGCGATCCAGGCTCTTGAGCTGCTCGTTGGCCTCGCGCAGGTCCGCGGTGGCGCGCTCCAGCGATGAGGACTTCTCTTCCAGCGCATGGGAATACGCACGCAATTGCGAAGCCTCGTCCAGGATGCGCAGCACATCGTCCATGTCCAGCGGCTCCTCTTCCACCACCGACGACACCATGACCCGCGCCGACGCGCTGCCAATGGCGCCGGTGAGCTGGGTCTCGACAAACTGCACCAGCCGCGCATCCGGCGGTATCAGCTCCACCTGCGCCACGCCGATGCGCCGCGCATAGGCCTCAAAAAGACTGCGCGCCCGGCGTTCGCCGAGAAAACGCCCGACCAGAGGCATCAAGGCCGAAACTTTCGCCCGCCCCTGCCAGAACACCGGGCGGGTATCGGCCTTGCGGTGGAACACGTCGACAAACAACAACGCCTGACTGGTTTCGCGCGCCGACGGCGCCCGCCACAGCGAGACACCCACATACGCACCCACGTTGGCCAGCAGGCTCCAGAACAGCGAGTGGGTGAGGTTGTCGAGCAGGGAAAGCCCGAGAAAGCTCTCGGGCTTGAGCCACGCCATGCCCCAGGGGCCTTGTTCGAGAAAGCCCACCGCCAGCCAGCCCGACTTGGCCAGCGAAGGCAGCATCAGCGTATAGACCCAAAAGCCAAAGCCCAGGGCCAGGCCCGACAGCGCACCCCGGCGCGTACCGCCCTTCCAGTACATGCCACCCAGCGTGGCGGGCGCAAATTGCGCCACCGCCGCAAAGCTGATCAGACCGATGCTGACCAGCGCATAGGCGTCTCCGGCCAGGTGGAAGTAGAGATAGCCCAACAAGAGGATGAGCAAAATGGCCAGACGGCGGATCAGCAGCAGCAGACCGGTGAGGTCCCCGCTGGCGCGGCTGCCGAAACGGCGCATGCGCAGCAGAATCGGCATGACCAGATCGTTGCACACCATGGTGGACACCGCGATCGCCTCCACGATGACCATGCCCGTGGCCGCCGAAAGCCCCCCCACAAAAGCCACCAGGGCCAAGGCGGTGTGGTTCTCGGCCAGCGGCAGCGACAAAACAAAGGTCTCCGGGTCCATGCGGCCGGGACCGAAATACAACAAGCCGCCAATGGCGATCGGCAATACAAACAGGTTGATCAGCAACAGGTACAGCGGAAACGCCCAGACCGCGCGCTTCAAGTGCTGCTCGTCCACGTTCTCCACCACCATCATCTGGAACTGCCGGGGCAAAAAGATCACCGACAGCATGGCCAGCACCGTGAGCGCAAACCACTGCGCGTAGGCAAACGGCTGCCCCTGATCGAAGCGCAACAGGCGCTGCACCGACGGCACCGCCTGCGCCTGCTCGAACAGATCACCCAGACCGTTGAACAGGCCATAGCTCACATACAAGCCAACCGCCAGAAAGGCCAGCAGCTTGATCAGCGACTCCACCGCGATGGCCGCCACCATGCCCTCGTGGCGCTCGCTGCTGTCCAGGTGCCGCGCACCAAACACCATGGTGAACCCCGCCAGCGCCAGCGCCACATACAAAGTGCTGTCCAGCCACCACTGGGCGCTTTGCTGCGCGGGTTGGCCCAGGGGAGACGTCAGCACCGCGTAGCCACTGGAAATGGCTTTGAGCTGCAGGGCGATGTAGGGCACGATGCCGACCACGGTGATCAGCGTCACCAGCCCTGCCAGGGTCGGGCTTTTCCCGTAGCGGCTGGCCACGAAATCGGCGATGGACGTGATGCGGTAGGTCTTGGCGATGCGGATCATCTTGCGCACCACCATCCAGGCCAGCACCATGGCCAGCGTCGGCCCGAGGTAGATCGGCAAGAACCAGACGCCCGAACTGGCGGCCCGGCCCACGCTGCCAAAATAGGTCCATGCGGTGCAATACACCGCCATCGACAAGGCGTATACCCAGGAACTGGCGATCAGCGAGCGGCCCTGGCGGGCCCTCAGATCGCCGAAATAAGCCACCGCAAACAGCAGCAGCAGGTAGGCGAACGACGCGCCGAGGACCAGTGGCGGGCTCAGCATGTCGTCAATCG
>NZ_JBFJMY010000306.1:0-5175 GCF_041633695.1 Hydrogenophaga sp. | reverse complement strand
CTTGCTTTCTGTTCTCGGCTTGACCCCTTGGCGGGGTCAGAAAGTCCATGCCAAATTCTAGAAATGGCGAGACCGTAAAGCCAACAAAAAGCCGTGATGCGGCACATCAGATTTGGAAATTTTGCGGGCGGACAGCACACGCCCACAAGCGCCACGACCCCAGACCGGGGTGTGGCGCAGCTGCCCGCGAGGGGCTTCAAGCCTGCACGAAGTGCGGTGCCCGCTTTTCCAGCCGGGCCCGGATGCCCTCGGTTTTTTCCGGGGTGGAAAACAGCAACTGGAAAGACCGGCGCTCGGCTTGCAGGCCTTGGTCGAGGCTGGTGTTCATGCTTTGCAGCACCGCTTCTTTGATGAAACGCACGGCGGTCACTGGCAAAGCGGCGATATCGCCCGCCAGCTTCAGGGCCTGCGCCTCCACCGCTGCGTCTTCCACCAGCTCGCTCACCAGGCCCATGTTGAATGCCGCCTGCGCGGGAATCGCGGCACCCGTCAGCAACATCTGCATCGCGCGGTATTTGCCCACGGCGCGGGTCAGGCGTTGCGTCGCACCACCGCCCGGCATCAGGCCGATCAGGACCTCGGGCTGCCCAAAACGCGCCGAGTGCCCCGCCACGATGATGTCTGCGTGCATGGCCAGTTCGCAACCACCGCCCAAGGCGTGCCCGCGCACCGCCGCAACAACCGGCTTGCGGCAGTCGGCGATGGCCGCCCACAACCGGTCCATGTTCCGACCCAGGATCTCCACCGGCTCTGCGTCCACGTATTCACCCAGGTCGGCCCCGGCGCAGAACGCGCGCTCGCTGCCCGCCAACACCACGCAGCGCACCGAAGCATCCGCATCCAGCTGGCCGAACGCGGTGGCGAGCTGCTGGCGCAAGTCGAGGTTCAACGCGTTCAAGACCGCGGGCCGGTTCAGGCGCAGCAGCGCCACGCCCGCTGCCGGGCGGGTCTCTATCAGCACGGCTTCGCTCATGGGGTCTGCGGCTGCGCAAACACCGGCGCACGCTTCTCAAAAAAGGCCTGCACTGCTTCCGTGTGTTCGGGCGTGTGGTGGGCCAGGCCTTGCAGTTCGCCGGCTTCGTCCAGCGCTTGGTCGAGCGTGCTGTGTTGCGCGCTGCGCAGCAAGCGCTTGGTCCAGCGCAGCACCTGGGGCGGGTTCACCGCCATGCGCTGCGCCAGCGCCAGGGCGGTGGGCAAGAGTTCTTCGGGCGCCACCAGCTCGGACACCAGGCCGATGCGCAGCGCCTCGACGGCGTCGATGGTGTCGCCGGTCAGGGCCAGCTGGGCGGCGCGGGCAAAACCCACCACCCGGGGCAGCAACCAGCAGCCCCCATCGCCCGGCACGATGCCGACCTTCACAAAGCTCTCGGCGAAACGCGCCGCGCTCGACGCGATGCGGATGTCGCACATGCAGGCCAGATCGCAGCCCGCGCCCATGGCCGGGCCATTCACCGCTGCGATCAAAGGCAGCTCCAGGCGCTGCAAGGCCCGGGGAATGCGCTGAATGCCGCTGCGGTAACGCGCGGTGATTTCGCTCGGTGTACCGGCGAACATGCCGGTGCGGTCGCGCATCTCCGCCACGTTGCCGCCCGAGCAAAACGCGCTGCCCGCGCCGGTGAGCACCACCGCGCGCACGGCGGTGTTCTGGTTCAAGGTATCCACCACGGTTTCAAAGGCGGCGAACATGTCTTCGCCCGACAAGGCGTTGCGCGTTTCTGGCCGGTTCAAGCTCAGCAGCGCCACCGGGCCTTGGTAGGTGACCAAAATGGGTAAGTTCATGGTGTGTGCCTCAGACCCGTTCCAATGCCACGGCAATGCCCTGCCCCACGCCAATGCACATGGTGCACAGGGCGCGGCGACCGCCGGTGCGGTGCAATTGGCGCACCGCCGTGAGCACCAGGCGAGCGCCCGACATGCCCAAGGGGTGGCCCAGTGCAATGGCGCCGCCGTTGGGGTTGATGTGCTCGCCATCGTCGGGCAAGCCCAGGCCGCGCAGCACGGCCAGCCCCTGTGCCGCAAAGGCTTCGTTGAGTTCGATCACATCAAAGTCGGCAATGCCCAACCCGGTCTGGGCCAGCAGTTTTTGCACCGCCGGCAGCGGCCCTATGCCCATGACGCGCGGCGCGACACCCACGGTGGCGATGCCGATCACCCGGGCCAAGGGCGTGAGCCCGGATGCGCGCGCACCGGCTTCGCTGGCGAGCAGCAAGGCGGCGGCTCCGTCGTTGACGCCCGAGGCATTGCCCGCCGTGACGCTGCCACCGGCGCGAAAGGCGGGCTTCAGCTGGGCCAGGCTTTCAGCGGTGGTGTCTGCGCGCGGGTGCTCGTCTTCGGACACGGTGAGCGTCTCGCCGCGCTTGCGGCCCGGCACTTGCACCGGGGTGATTTCTTGCGCCAGGACGCCACTGGCCATGGCCTGCGCGGTGCGCCGCTGGCTGCGCCACGCAAACGCATCCTGGTCCGCCCGCGAAATGCCGTGCTCGCTGGCCACGTTCTCGGCGGTCTCGCCCATGGCATCGATGCCGTACATCGCCACCATGCGGGGATTGACGAAGCGCCAGCCAATGGTGGAGTCGTGAATTTCGGCCTGGCGCGAAAAGGCGCTGCTGGCTTTGGGCATGACCATGGGCGCGCGGCTCATGCTCTCCACCCCACCCGCCAATGCCAGGTCCAGTTGCCCGGCGACCATGCCGCGCGCGACACTGGCCAAGGCCTCCAGACCCGATCCGCACAGGCGGTTGACGGTGGCCGCCGCCACGGTGACCGGCAGACCGGCCAACAAGGCCGACATGCGGGCCACGTTGCGGTTGTCTTCACCGGCCTGGTTGACGCAGCCGTAATAGACCTCCTCCAGGCGACCCCAGTCCAAGGTGGGGTGGCGCGCCATCAAGGCTTGGATCGGTACCGCGCCCAGATCGTCGGTGCGCACGCCCGACAAGGCACCACCGTAGCGGCCAATCGGCGTGCGGATGCCGTCGCAGACAAAGGCTTGTGCCATCACAGACCCAACACGCGTTCGGCGTTGCCGTGCATGACCTTTTCCATCACCGTGTCCTTGTAGCCGAGTTCGCTCCACTCGCGCAAGATGCGCTCGTAGGGCAGGCTGGGATAGTCGCTGCCGAACATGATCTTGTCTTGCAAGCGGCCCCGGATGTCGACCTTCAGGTTGCCGGGAAAGTGCTTCGGCGCCCAGCCAGACATTTCCCAATACACGTTGCCCTTGTGCAAGGCCACGGCGGTGGTCTCTTCGACCCAGGGCCAGCCCGGGTGGGCCATCAGAATTTTGAGCTTGGGGAAATCGGCCGCGAGATCGTCGATGTGCGAGGGGTGGGCGTGGCGCACGCGGGCGCCATGTCCGCCGGGCATGCCGGCCCCCATGCCGGTGGTGCCCACGTCGATCATCACCGCCGCGCCCAGCGCGTTGATCTCTTCAAACAGCGGGTAGTGGCGGCGGTCGTTCACCGCGAAGTGCTGCATGATGGGGTGGAAGTGGAAGCCGATGAAGCCCAGCTCGTTCACCGCTTTTTTCACCTGGCGGATGGCGATCTCGCCTTTGGCCGGTTCCACCGCACCCCAGCATTGCAGCACGCGCTCGGGGTGGCGCTTCCACATGCCGTGCACGTATTCGTTGGTGCAAGGCGGCGTGGCCACGGTGGTCTCCAGGTCCAGCGCCACCAGGCAGGCCTCGACACCGGCGGTGGTGAACTCGGCGATCACTTCGTCTTCGTTCTTGGCCACCCATTCGCGCTTCCAGTAAGAAGCCAGTGCCTCGGGGTATGGACCCTGGGCGTCGATCCAGGTCTGGGTGCCGGGGTAACAGTGCAGGTCGATGATGCGCATGGCGAAATCCTTGTTGAAGATGAAATAAAAATCAGACGCCAGCGGCGATCTTGGTGGCCACGATTTCACCCAAAGCTTTTTTGGAGACCTTGCCGAAGGTGGACACGGGGAAATCGGGCAGCACTTCCAGCCGCTCGGGCAGCTTGAATTTGGCGATCTCGTGCGTCTGGAGAAAGGCCACCAGATCGGGCAGCGTGAGTGCCTGCCCCGCTTTGAGCACCACGAAGGCACACATTTTTTCGCCCATGGCCGGGTCGGGCATGGGCACGCAAGCCACGTTCTGCACCGCCGGGTGCATGAGGATGAGGTTCTCCACCTCTTCGGCGCTGATTTTTTCGCCCCCGCGGTTGATCAGATCCTTCTTGCGTCCTTCGACGATGTAGTTGCCGCTGGCCACGTGCTTGCGCATCAGATCGCCCGACCGGTAAAAGCCATCGGGCGTGAACTGGCGCGCGTTGTATTCGGGCACGCCGTAATAGCCGCGCAGCGTGTACGGGCCACGGCAGGCCAGTTCGCCCACTTCGCCATCGGGCACTTCCTGGCCGTCGTCGTCGATGAGCTTGACCTCGTCGTCGGCGCACACCGGGCGACCACAGGTCTCCATCAGCGCTTCTTCCGAATCGCCTTTGCGCACAAACATCAGCAGGCCTTCGCTCATGCCGAAGTTTTCTTGCACAAAAGCGTTCTTGAACAGCTGGCGCGTGCGCAGCCGCGTCTCGGGCTGCATGCGCTGGCCACCGCTCTGGATTTGCTGCACCGAGCCCAATTCGAAATCGCCAATGGAGGGATCGTTGATGAGGCGGATCAGCAGCGCAGGCACCACCTTCACGTGGGTGACACCGTGTTTCTGGATCAACGCGAACATCTCGTTCGGGCGGGTATTGGCGTGCAAGACCACCTTGGCGCCGTTGAACATGAAACCCTGAATGCCTGGGCAGGCCAGCGGCAGGTTGTGCGCAATGGGCAGCACCAGCAGCAGCACCGAGTCGCCGCTCACACCGGCCACTTCGGACGCCACCTTGGAGTTGTAGGCGTAGTCGTTGTTGGTGCGCGGGATCAGCTTGGGAATGCCGGTCGTGCCGCCCGAGAGCTGGAAGATGCACGGATCGGTAGGGTCGATCTGCACCGCATCCAGCGCCGAGCGCGGCAGCGTGGCGGGCCGCTCGATGAGATCGGTCAGCGAGTGCTCGCCAGGGCCGGCCTGGCCCAGCACCAGGCGCAACTTGAGGCTCGGGGTCTCGGCCTGCACGCGCTCGATGACGGGCGCAAATTCGAAGTCACCCAGGCGATCGGGGTAGACGCAGCAGGTGGCCTGCGAGAGCTGGGTGAACTGGT
>NZ_JBFJMY010000305.1:0-5210 GCF_041633695.1 Hydrogenophaga sp. | reverse complement strand
GGCGCGGTACTCCAGATCGTTCACGGCCCGGCCAAACTCGTGCAAGGTGGCCACGGCGCGCGCGGGCAGGGCGGCGGCCAGGGAGTTCGAGAACAGGGCTTCAAACAGGCTGAGCTTGTATTGCGTGGCGAAGTTGCCCAACTGTTGCAGCGTGGTGTGGCCGATGCCACGCTTGGGCGTGGTGGCGGCGCGCATGAAGGCGGGGTCGTCGTTGTTGTTGACCAGCACGCGCAGCCAGGCGCAGAGGTCGCGGATTTCGGCGCGGTCGAAAAAGCTCTGGCCACCCGACACTTTGTACGGGATTTGCGCGCGCCGCAGCGACTGCTCGAACGGCCGGGCCATGTGGTTGGCACGGTACAGAATCGCGAAATCGCGCAGCTCCTTGTGCGGCGAGCTGGCCTGCAAACTCAGGATGCGCGCCACCGCACGTTCGGCTTCGTGCTCTTCGTTGTCGGCATCGACCACGCGCACCGGCTCGCCTTCGCCCAGATCGCTCCACAGCGTCTTGGGGAACAGCTTGGGGTTGAGGCCGATCACGTTGTTGGCCGCGCGCAGGATGCCACTGGTGGAGCGGTAGTTCTGCTCCAATTTGATGATTTTGAGGTCGGGGAACTCTTGCGGCAACCTTCGCAGGTTGTCCAGCGTGGCGCCGCGCCAGCCGTAAATGCTCTGGTCGTCGTCGCCCACGGCGGTGAAGCGCGCGCGCTCACCCACCAGCAGCTTGAGCAATTCGTACTGCGTGGCGTTGGTGTCCTGGTACTCGTCCACCAGCACGTGGCCCATTTTTTTTTGCCAGCGTTCGCACACCTCGGGGTGTTCGCTCAGCAGCTTGAGTGGCAGGCTGATGAGGTCGTCGAAATCCACACTCTGGTAGGCGCTGAGCCGCTCTTCGTAACGCGCCATGATGGTGGCGGTTACGCGCTCGTCTTCGTCCTTGGCCTGCGCCAGTGCCTGGGCGGCATTGAGTCCGGCGCTCTTCAGCGCGCTGATGGCCCATTGCCATTGCTTGGCGGTGGCCGCGTCGGTGGTGCCGCCGCAGTCTTTGAGCAGGCTGGTGATGTCGTCGGTGTCGAGGATGGAGAACTGCTGCTTCAAACCCAATACCGTGCCGTCTTCGCGCAACAGGCGTACACCCAGGGCGTGGAAGGTGCAGATCAGCACTTTCTTGGCATCGCGGCCCACCAGCTGGCGCGCGCGTTCGCGCATTTCGGCGGCGGCCTTGTTGGTGAAGGTGATGGCGGCGATGCGGTCGGCGGCCAGCCCGGCTTGTATGAGGCGGCCGATCTTGTGCGTGATCACCCGCGTCTTGCCCGAGCCGGCCCCTGCCAGCACCAGGCAGGGACCGCCCAGGTGGTTCACGGCTTCTTGTTGGGCGAGATTCAGGCCGTGGGACATGGGGGCATTCAAAAGGCGGTCGGGCAAAGCCTTTGATGATACCGGCAGCGCTTTTCACGCTGCCGGGCGTGGCGCTCTACGGCCAAGACCCGAAGCGCCGACCCCAAGTGTCTTGGCAGATTTTGAGAGAGCCTGCGCTCACTTCTTGTAGGGTTTGTACTTGAAGCTGGCGCGGATCACGCCGTGGTCGGTGCTGCCATCGGCCTTGTGGTCTTCGGTATTGAGGTGGTCGTTGTTGAGCTGCAAGCCGTCGAACAACCAGATGCGTTTTTTGCTGTGGTCGTAGAACTCCTGGCTCACCAGGATGTGGTCCAGCGATTCGCGCACGTTCTGGTGCACGTGGGTGTAGTAGACGTCGCGCGTGTCGCGGAACTGTTGCAGCGTTTGCGCGGTGTACAGCGCCACATCGCCGCCGCCCATGGACTCGCCCATCAGGTACTGCGGTTGCTCGGTGAGGATGTTGGTGGTGTTGCTGTGCTGACCGTCGTTCAGGTCGCCGAGCACGATGGCGGGCGTGTCGTTGGCTTTGAGCTGTTCGGTCAACCAAAAACGCAAGGCCGCCGCCTCGGCCGTGCGCCGGATGGTGGACAGCGCCGATCCCAGGCTGGTGGCGTGTTTGCTGTAGATGGCGGTGTTGGCGCGGTACCAGGCTTCGCGGTAGACCTTGGTCGGCCCCTTGGACTTGAAGTGGCAGACAAACACCTGCACCTGCGGGCCGGGTGAGCGCGGCTGTATGTTCAGGTGCAAAACCGGGCGAGAAAAGCCGCTGATGTTCACGCCGATCTGCGGCGATTGCGGGTCGTCACCCGCGCTGCTCAGCAAGAAGTTGGGCGGAAAGTCGCTGATCCAGTCGGGCTGGCCGACCAGCAAGCCCTTGCGCACCAGGGCCGCGCAGACGATGCGCTGGCCCCGCGTGTTGGGCGGCAATACCGTGTCGTATTCGCTCTCTAAACCGGCGGCCACCAGCACGGCAGCCAGCGCGTCTTCGTGCCACAGCTCTTGCAGCCCGATCAGGTCGGCATCCAGGGCGAGCAGTTGCTGCGCGGTCCAGCGGATCTTGCGTTGGTACTCTGCTTCGGTCCAGCCGTTGCTGTCGGTGTACATGCGCAAACCGGGCAGGTTCAGGTTGTAGAGGTTGCAGCTGGCGATGGTGAGGGTGCGCAGGTTCATGGTGTCTCCTGGGTGCGGGTGGCAAGGGTTGACGGTGCTGTGCCACGCCGATGCGGCTTCCAGCCTACGCCGATCGGGTGGCACCGGGCAAGCCCGCACGGGGGACGCGCGGTGTGCGGCGAAGGTTCCGGCAGCGCCCATGGGCCGGCGCCGGGGTCTGAGACAATCGCTCACCGTGCTCAACATCCTGCTCGTCACCTTTCCCTTTTTCGCACTCGTGTTGGCCGGTTATCTGGCCGCGACGCGGCGCATGCTGCCGCTGGAGGCGATTCCCGGCCTGAACGGCTTCGTGCTGTTTTTTGCGCTGCCTTGCATGCTGTACCGCTTCGGCTCCACCACGCCGATCGCGCAGTTGCTCGACCCCTCGGTGTTTGGCGTCTACCTCTTGTGCGGCCTGGTGATGGTGGCGTTTGCCATCGTCATCACCATGAACCGCCGCATCCGCTGGAACGACGCCTCGCTGGGTGCGCTGGTGGCGGCCTTCCCCAACACCGGCTTCATGGGCGTGCCGCTGCTGGCCGCCTTGTTGGGTCCGCAGAGCGTGGGGCCGGTGATCGTGCTGATCGTGGCCGACATGGTGGTCATCAGCTCGCTGTGCATTGCGCTGTCGCGCCTGGACGAGGGCGAAGGCCATGGCGGCCAAGCCATGCTGGTGGCGGGCAAGAAGGCCTTGCGTGGTGTGGCCTCCAACCCCATGCCCTGGTCCATTTTGCTGGGCGCGGTGGCGTCGGCCATGGACTTCCGTTTGCCCGAGCCGGTGGAACAGACCGCCTGGCTGCTGGCCGACGCGGCCTCGCCGGTGGCGCTGTTCACCATTGGCGCGGTGCTGGCGCGCTCGCAAATCCAGGCCAACCATCCCATGCCTTTGTCGGACTACCTGCCGGTCGCGTTCATGAAGCTGCTGCTGCACCCGCTGCTGGTGCTGGTGGTGGGTATGGCCGCGATCCGGCTCGGCGTGCCGCTGACGCCGTTTGCGCTCACCGTGATGGTGCTGGTGGCGGCCCTGCCCAGCGCCAGCAACGTGTCGCTGCTGGCCGAGCGCTTTGGTGCCGACAACGGGCGCATCGCCCGCATCATTCTGGTGACCACGGTGGCGGCGTTTTTCACCTTCTCGGGCGCGGTCGCCCTGCTCACCTGAACGCACGGGCCGACCACGAAGAGGCGCGTCTTCCCGACCTCGGGTCCGTGAACGAAGCCGCGCCCCACGGTGCCGCTGTGGCCGCGCTGCTGCAGCCACCAGACGCAGCGCCCGGCTGAACGGGGGCGCCGGGGACGGGCGCGGCCCCGTCCATCTATGCCGACATACAAGCCTTGCTTGCTTGAGTGACATCCAATAGAGATTGGCTATGGAATGTATTTCCACAATCAAGTTCCCATATGTGAAGACCTTGACTACAGTCAAGTTTCCTTGAACACCGAAGGCCCAGCATGACGCCACCACCCACTTGCCCCGCAACGGGCCGACGCTGGCTGGAGCGCCTCGCAGCATTGGCGCAGGCGTACTGAGGCCTTGATGTCACCGCCCATTTGAGCGGAACCTGTTTGTTGACCACCTGGAGACACCCATGAGCAACCCATCCCCATCCGAAGCCAAATGCCCCGTCATGCACGGTGCCCGAACCACACAGGGCGCGCAGTCCAACCGCAATTGGTGGCCCGAGCAACTGAATCTCGCCATCCTGCACCAGCACGCCCCGGCCTCCAGCCCGATGGACGCCGAATTCGACTACGCCGAAGCTTTCAAGAAGTTGGACCTGTCCGCGCTGAAGCAAGACCTGAAAACGCTGATGACCGATTCGCAAGATTGGTGGCCGGCCGACTGGGGCCACTACGGTGGTCTGTTCATCCGCATGGCCTGGCACAGCGCCGGCACCTACCGCACCGCCGACGGGCGCGGCGGCGCCGGGGCCGGTAACCAGCGTTTTGCGCCGATCAACAGCTGGCCCGACAACGGCAACCTCGACAAAGCGCGCCGCCTGCTGTGGCCGATCAAGCAGAAATACCGCAACGCCATTTCCTGGGCCGATCTGATGATCCTGGCCGGCAATGTGGCGCTGGAGTCCATGGGCTTCAAAACCTTTGGCTTCGGTGGTGGTCGCGCCGACATCTGGCAGCCCGAAGAAGACGTGTACTGGGGCGCCGAAAAAGAATGGCTGGCCACCAGCGACAAACCCAACAGCCGGTACTCGGGCGACCGCGAGCTGGAAAACCCGCTGGCCGCCGTGCAGATGGGCCTGATTTACGTGAACCCCGAAGGTCCGGACGGCAAGCCCGATCCCGTGGCCTCGGGCCGCGACGTGCGCGAAACCTTTGCCCGCATGGCCATGGACGACGAAGAGACCGTGGCCCTGGTGGCCGGCGGCCACACCTTCGGCAAGGCCCACGGCGCAGGCGACCCGGCATTGGTGGGGCCTGAACCCGAAGCCGCGCCGATCGAACAACAAGGCCTGGGCTGGATCAACCAGCTGGGCAGCGGCAAGGGGGGGCATACCACCACCAGCGGCATCGAAGGCGCCTGGAAACCCAACCCAACCACCTGGGACAACGGTTATTTCGACACGCTGTTTGGCCACGAGTGGGAATTGACCAAGAGCCCGGCCGGTGCCCAGCAATGGGTGGCGAAAAATCCGAAACCCGAGTTCATG
>NZ_JBFJMY010000304.1:0-5210 GCF_041633695.1 Hydrogenophaga sp. | reverse complement strand
TCGGGCCTGGGCAAGTCCTTCGGTGGCGTCCAGGCGGTGGACGGCATCAGCTTCGAACTGGCCGCTGGCGAGTTGCTGGCCCTGATCGGCCCCAACGGCGCTGGCAAGTCGACCACCTTCAACATGGTCAACGGCCAGTTGCGTGCCGACGCCGGTTCGATCCAGCTGGATGGACAGGAACTGATTGGACGCGCGCCGCGCGACATCTGGCGCCTGGGCGTGAGCCGCACCTTTCAGATCGCTGAGACCTTTGCTTCGCTGACGGTGGTGGAAAACGTGCAAATGGCCTTGTTGTCGGCCGACCGCAAGCTGTTTTCCACCTGGCGCCGCGCAGCCGATTACAAGCGCGCCGAAGCCTTGGCCTTGCTGGATCAGGTCAGCATGAAAGCCCAGGCCGACCGGCCTTGTAGCGTGTTGGCGTATGGCGATGTCAAACGTGTGGAACTTGCCATGGCCATGGCCAACAACCCCAAACTGCTGTTGATGGACGAGCCCACTGCCGGCATGGCGCCCAAGGAGCGCAACGATTTGATGGCCTTGACCAAACAGCTGGTGATCGACCGTGGCATGGCGGTGCTGTTCACCGAACACAGCATGGACGTGGTGTTCGCTTACGCCGACCGCATGATCGTGCTGGCGCGCGGTCGCCTGATTGCCGAAGGGCAGCCGCTGGAAATCCGCGACCACCCCAAGGTGCAAGAGGTGTACTTCGGCAGTGGCAAGACGTTTGAGAAAAAGACCCAGGTGCAGGAGTCCGCAGCATGAGCGACGACAAAGCCATTTTGTTGCAGGCCCAAGGTTTGTGTGCCTGGTACGGCGCGGCGCAGATTTTGTACGAAGTCGGCATCGAGGTGCGGCGCGGCGAAGTCGTGGCCTTGATGGGGCGCAACGGCGCCGGCAAATCGACCACGCTCAAGACGCTGATCGGCATGCTGGACAAGCGGCGCGGCCAGGTGTCTTTTCTGGGCGCCGACATCTCCGCCAGCGAGCCCCACCATGCCGCGCGCATGGGCCTGGGCTTTGTGCCGGAGGACCGGCGCATCTTCACCGACCTGACCGTGACCGAGAACCTGGAGGTGGGGCGACAGGCCGCACGCCGCTGGCCCGACGGCAGCGCGGCCCCGGTATGGACACCGCAACGCCTGTTCGAGCTGTTTCCCAACCTGGGCGAGATGCCGAACCGGCCGGGCGGCCGCATGAGCGGTGGCGAGCAGCAAATGCTGACCGTGGCACGCACCTTGATGGGCAATCCCTACCTGGTCTTGCTCGATGAGCCCTCCGAAGGGGTGGCGCCGGTGATCGTGGAACAGATGGTGCACATGATCCTGGCGCTCAAGGCACAGGGCGTGAGCATCTTGCTGTCCGAGCAGAACATGCATTTTGCGGAACTGGTGTCCGACCGGGCCTATGTGCTGGAGAAGGGGCAGATCCGTTTTGAAGGTTCGATGGACGAGCTGGCCGCCAACGAAGAGGTGCGGCGCGCCTACCTCAGCGTGTAGCCAACCGAGCGATTTTCGTTGTCGTTGTCGTCATTTCAACCGTTACCAGGAGATCGCACCATGTACCCAGCTACCCGCAGAACCATGTTGAAAAATCTGTCTGGCGCAGGCCTCGTGGCGGTGGCCGGCCTGGCTGGGCGCATGGCCTTTGCCGCCGGCATCCGGCCCGACGGCAAAAGCGCCTTGATCGTGGTGGATGTGCAGAATTGCTTTGTCACGGGCGGCACGCTGCCCGTCAAGGGCGGGGAGGAGGTGGTCCCGGTGATCAACCAGCTCGCCGCGCGCTTCGAAAACATCGTCATCACGCAGGACTGGCACACCCCAGGCCATGCCTCGTTTGCCAGCGCCCATGCCGGCAAGAAGCCTTTTGATACGCAGAAAATGCCCTACGGCAACCAGGTGCTCTGGCCCGATCACTGCGTGCAAGGCAGCGACGATGCCGCCTTGCACAAAGACCTGCGACTGCCGACGGCCCAGGTGATCGTGCGCAAGGGCTACCACCAGGATGTCGACAGCTATTCGGCCTTCATGGAAGCCGATGGCAAGACGCCCACCGGCCTGGGGGCCTACCTGAAGCAGCGCGGCATCACGCAGGTGTTCGTGACCGGTCTGGCCACCGATTTCTGCGTCGCCTGGACCGCCATGGACGCGCGCAAAGCGGGCTTCGCGGTTTATGTGATCGAGGACGCCACGCGGGCCATCGATCTGAACGGTTCGCTGGCGGCGGCCTGGAAAAAAATGCAAACGGCGGGTGTGAAGCGCATCCAGTCGGCCGACATCGCCTGAGCCGCTTGCCTTCCTCGGGCAGCCGCGTGCTCGGCTGCGCGTTTGACACACCGAATCCCAGCGGGTCTGCAAGGAGCCAAGCAATGCGTTACATGGATCGTCGAGGTATCTTGAAGGCACTGCCGGCTGCGGGCTTGCTGGCGGCGGCGGGCAACACCTGGCCCGCTGTGCCTGCCAGGGGTGCGCCGTTGTGGTTGGCCCAGGTGGCCTCGCAAACGAATCCGTCGGCGGCCACCAATTCGCGTGGCATGTACCTGGGCATGAAGGCGCTGTTCGACCAGGTCAACGCGGCGGGCGGCATCGACGGCAGACCGATCCAGGTGAGCAACCACGACGACAACCTGACGCCCGCCCGCATGGTCGAGATCACCAACAAGACCTTGGTGCCGGACCCCAAAGTCCTGGCCTTGATCGGCTACATCAACACCGGCGGCCTGACCGCGCTGGCGAAAGAGGGCGTTTTTGCCAAGAGCGGCATCGCGATGATCGCGCCGCTGCAGGGCGATCACCAGGTGATCGATGCCGAGAACGTGTTTCCGTTCCGCGCCGGTTATGCCGACGAGGTGAACGCGCTGGTGGAGCACGCCAAGACCATGAGCCACCGGCGTCTGGCCATCATGGCGTACAGCATCGCATTTGGACCGGCGATGGCGAAAGTGGCCGAAGAGGCCGCGCGCCGGCAGGGGCTGGAGGTGTCGGTCACCATGGTCGACGCCGACCCCGCGCGGATCGAGCAAAACATGGCCCAGGCCGCCAGCAAGGTGGCCGAGTTCCAGCCCAGTGCGGTGATGATGTTGTGTGCTGGCAGCTACGCCACCGAGTTTGCCCAGGCGATCCGGCTCGGCCCGGCGGCCTCCGCGCAGTTGTATTGCATTTCGGTGGTGCTGGCCGACAACCTGGTCCAGGCTTTGGGAGCGGCCAAGGCGCGCGGCATCGTGCTGTCTCAGGCGGTGCCGTTCCCGTTGGCCCAGGGGTATCCGATGGTCTTGGAGTACCAGCGGGTGATGAAGACCCAATTGCCGCAGGAACCGCTTTCGTTTGCCACGCTGGAGGGGTTTGCGGCGGCGAAGATCGCCGTGGAAGCCTTGCGCCGTGCCGGTGCGAATCCCACGCGGGAAAGCATCGTGCTGGCGCTGAACAACGCGGGCGAGATCAATCTCGGCGGCATCTACGTCAAGTACGCCAAGGCCGTGCGCCACGGCTGGCGCAAGGTCGACCTGACCATCATCGATGCCGCCGGCAAGCTGGTGCGCTGAGGCCAAGCCAGATGGGCACCACGGACGGGCGTTTGAGGTAAAACCATTTTGGTCGCAACAGCCGTGCAAGGACACGGCGCTGCTCAGCCCGCACACACGCACGCAGCGGGCGGGCACGTTATTGAAGCCTTGAACTGAAAATGCACGCATGACCGAGACCGCCAAGCCTCCGATCCAATTGACCGTCAATGGCCGCCACCACAGCCTGCCCGCCGCTGGCGACGCGTCCTTGTTGCATGTGCTGCGCAACGACCTGGCGCTGAACAGTCCGAAATACGGTTGTGGTCTGGGCGAGTGCGGCGCCTGCACCGTGCTGGTGGACGGTATTGCCGCCCGGGCCTGCGTGATCCCGGCGGGTGGCGTGGCGGGGCGTGCCATCACCACGCTGGAGGGACTGGCCCCGCCGGGTGGCTTGCACCCGGTTCAGCAGGCCTTCATCGAGGCACAGGCGGCGCAGTGTGGCTATTGCCTGAGCGGCATGATCGTGATGACGGTGGCGCTGCTGGCACGCAGGCCCGATCCGACCGACGACGAGATCCGCGCCGAGTTGTCCGGCAACCTGTGCCGCTGCGGCACGCATCTGGAAATTCTCCAGGCGGTGCGGCGCGCCGCCGAGCTGACGCGTTGGGCGGCGACCACGGGGGGTGCCGCGTGAGCCGCCGCGCAGACGCCCCGCTCAGCCGTGCCGACTTCCACGCCGCAACGGGTGTGCTGCTGGTGACGCGCGATCCACCGCCCGCGCCGCCGCCCGTTCGGGGGCAACCGGCCTTGGTCAGCGGCAACCCGCTGGAAGGCGTGGAAATCCTGATCGCGGTCTGGGACGATGGCAGCGTGACCGCGCTCAACGGCCACGTGGATCTGGGCACTGGCATACGCACGGCGTTGAGCCAGATCGTGGCCGAAGAGCTGGACGTGGCGCTGGATCGGGTCCACATGGTGCTGGGCGATACCACCCGTGCGCCCAACCAGGGCGCGACCATTGCCAGCGCCTCGATACAAATCCATGCCGTGCCCTTGCGGGCCGCGGCTGCGCAGGCGCGTGCCTGGCTGTTGGCCCGCGCGGCCGAGCGCCTGGGTGTGGACGCCGCACTGCTGGCGGTGCGCGACGGCGTGGTTTCGGTGGTCGGCAGCGACGACCACAAGCTGCCCTATGGCGCTCTGTTGGATCAGCAGCGGGTGAGCCTGACGTTGGCGCTGGATACCCCGCTCAAGTCTGCGGCGGACTACCGGCTGGTGGGCACCAGCACGGCGCGGGTGGACATTCCGGCCAAGGCCACCGGCGCGCTCACCTTTGTGCACGACATGCGCGTGCCCGGCATGCTGCATGGGCGGGTGGTGCGCCCGCCCTATGCCGGCGCCGACCACGGTGACTTCATCGGCAACACATTGGAATCGGTGGACGAGGCCTCGATCGCGCACATTCCCGGCGTGCGCGCGGTGGTGGTGATCCGCGATTTTGTCGGCATCGTGGCCGAGCGCGAAGAGCATGCCGAACAGGCTTTGCGCGAGCTGCGCGTGGCGTGGAAGTCCTGGCCGGGCCTGGCCAACCTGGATGATCTGGCCAACGCGATCCGCACCAACCCGGCGACCCAACGCCAGCTCATCGACGAAGGCGACGTGGATGCCGCCATCGCGGGCGCCGCCCAATCCATGGCGCGCAACTACGTCT
>NZ_JBFJMY010000303.1:0-5217 GCF_041633695.1 Hydrogenophaga sp. | reverse complement strand
TAGGGGCCAAGGTAGACCTCGGAGAGCTTTTCACCCACGCCGATGATCAGGCCGCCGATGATGGCGCCGGGTACCGAGGTGAGACCGCCCAAAATGATCACGGGCAGGGCGCGCAAGGCCACGGTGGTGAGCGAAAACTGCACACCCAGCTTGGAGCCCCAGATCACGCCGGCCACCAGGGCCGTGATACCGGCCACGCACCAGACGATGACCCAGATGCGGTTGAGCGGAATACCGATGGACTGCGCGGCCTGGTGGTCGTCGGCCACCGCGCGCAGGGCGCGGCCGGTGCTGGTCTTCTGGAAGAACAGCGAGAGCGCGCCGACCAGGGCTGCGGCCACCAGGGCCGCGATCACGTCCTCCTGGTTCACCAGAATGCCGCCCTCGAACACGCTGTCGAGCAGGAATACCGGGTCTTTGGGCATGCCCACATCGATCTGGTAAATGTTGCTGCCAAAAAGGGTCTGGCCCAGACCGTCCAGAAAGTACGAGATACCCAGCGTGGCCATGAGCAAGGTCACGCCCTCCTGGTTCACCAGGTGGCGCAGCACCAGCCGTTCCACCAGCCAGGCCAGTACAAACATGGCCGCGCCGGCCAGCACGAAGGCCACCACATTGCCCAGGAACTTGTTGTCCATGCCCAGCCAGTGCGGAATCCATTCCGAAAAGCGGGCCATGGCCAGTGCCGCGAACAGCACCATGGCGCCTTGCGCGAAGTTGAAGACGCCAGAGGCCTTGTAGATCAGCACAAAGCCGAGCGCCACCAGCGAATACAGCATGCCGGCCATGAGGCCGCCGATGAGAGTTTCAATAAAGAAAGCCATGGTGGGTTCGCCCTAGTTCCGTTCGCCCTGAGCCGGTCGTTGGGCTCGCGCGGAAGTGGTGTGATGGGCTTTGACAGGCTCAGCCCGAACGGTGGGATTGGTGATCATTTGTGGGCCCATATCAATGTGAAGTGCCTAGATAGGCGCTGATGACTTCTTCGTTGTTGCGCACTTCTTCTGGCGTGCCGTCGCCGATCTTTTTGCCGTAGTCGAGCACGACCACACGGTCCGAGATGTCCATCACCACACTCATGTCGTGTTCGATCAGCACGATGGTGGTGCCGAACTCGTCGTTCACGTCCAGGATGAAGCGGCTCATGTCCTGCTTTTCTTCCAGGTTCATGCCGGCCATGGGTTCGTCGAGCAGCAGCACTTGAGGCTCCATCGCCAGCGCCCGGCCCAGGTCGACCCGCTTTTGCAGGCCGTAGGGCAGCTGACCCACCGGCGTTTTGCGAAAGGCCTGGATCTCTAGGAAGTCGATCAGGTGCTCGACGTATTCGCGGTGTTGTTCTTCTTCGCGCTGCGCCGGTCCTATGCGCAAGGCTTGCAGGAACAGATTGCTTTTGATGTGCAGGTTGCGCCCGGTCATGATGTTGTCGATCACGCTCATGCCCTTGAACAGCGCCAGGTTCTGGAAGGTGCGGCCAATGCCCATCTCCGCCACCTGCCGGCTGCTCATGTGCTTGAAGGTCTTGCCGCGAAAACTGATCGTGCCTTCCTGCGGCGCGTAGACACCATTGATGCAGTTGAGCATGGAGCTCTTGCCGGCGCCGTTGGGGCCGATGATGGCGCGCACCTCGTGCTCCTTCACATTGAAGGAGATGTCGGTCAGGGCGTTGACGCCACCGAAGCGCAGACTGATGTTTTGCACGTCAAGAATGACGTCGCCGATTTTTTTGGTGCTCATACAAACGTCTGTTCGGAAAAGAGTCCGCTCGTCCCGAGCTGGTCGAAGCATGGAATGGCTTGTGCGATGTCGACCGCGCGAGCGTGGATGCGCTCGGCCGCAACCGTGTGTGGGTTCATGCCGCCGCCTTCACCGGGGCAAAGATCTTGGCGTTGTCCACCCGCAGCGTGGCGCTCACGCTGCCGGTGCGACCATCTTCGAACTTCACCTGGGTTTCGATGTATTGCTCGGTCTTGTCGCTGTAGAGCGCATCCACCAGCACCTCGTATTTCTCGGCAATGAAGCCGCGGCGGACCTTGTTGGTGCGGGTGAGCTCGCCGTCGTCGGCATCGAGCTCTTTGTGCAGCACCAGGAAGCGGCTGATCTGGCTGCCCGCCAGCAATTCGTCGCGGCTCAGGTCGGCGTTCACTTTTTCCACGCAGTCGCGTATCAGGTCATAGACCTCGGGCTTTTGCGCCAGATCGGTGTAACCTGCGTAGGGCAGGTTGCGGCGCTCGGCCCAGTTGCCCACCGCTTCCATGTCGATGTTGAGCATCACGCAGACCTTTTCGCGCTGGTCGCCGTAGGCCACCGCCTCTTTGATGTAGGCGAAGAACTTGAGCTTGTTCTCCACATACTTGGGCGCGAACATGGCGGCGTCGAAGGCGCCACCCTTGATGCGGCCCACGTCTTTCACGCGGTCGATGATCTTCAAGTGGCCCGAAGCGTCGATGAAACCGGCGTCGCTGGTGTGGTACCAGCCGTCGGCGGTGAGCACCTCGGCCGTGGCCTCGGGGTTCTTGTAATACTCCTTGAGCAAGCCGGGCGACTTCACCAGGATTTCACCGCTCTCCGACAGCTTGATTTCCACCCCCTCGCAAGGCACGCCCACGGTATCGGCCCGCGCTTGCGTGTCGGGTTGCAGGCAGACGAAAACGGCGGTCTCGGTCGAGCCGTAGAGCTGCTTGAGGTTGATGCCGATGGAGCGGTAGAACGAAAACAGATCGGGCCCAATCGCCTCGCCTGCGGTGTAGGCCACGCGCACCCGGTTGAAGCCCAGGGTGTTGCGCAGCGGACCGTAGACCAGCACATTGCCCAGCGCGTACAGCACCGAATCCAGCATGCTCAGAGGTTTGCCGTCCATGCGGGTCGGGCCCACGC
Source organism: Hydrogenophaga sp. (assembly GCF_041633695.1). GTDB lineage: Bacteria > Pseudomonadota > Gammaproteobacteria > Burkholderiales > Burkholderiaceae_C > Hydrogenophaga. Next base: position 2,346 of record NZ_JBFJMY010000303.1, on the reverse strand, counting down.
GCTGGGCCACGCCCATGAAGTACTGGAACATCTTGCGCTTGATCCAGCCGGCGTCTTCCATGCGGATCATCACCGTGGTCAGCAGGCCTTCAAACACCCGGGGCGGCGCAAAGTAATAGGTGGGCCCCACTTCGTTCAGGTCGATCGAGACCGTCGCGCTCGATTCGGGGCAGTTCACCACATAGCCCGCCACCAGCCACTGCGCGTAAGAGAAGATGTTCTGCCCGATCCAGGCCGGTGGCAGGTAGGCCAGCACCTCGTCGTTGGGGGTCAGCTTGTCGAACTTCGCGCCCACGGCGCCGCGGTCGATCAGCGTGTTGTGGGTGTGCACCACGCCCTTGGGCTTGCCCGTGGTGCCAGAGGTGAAGAACATGGCGGCCACGTCGCCGGGCTGGCACAGCGCGACTTGCTCGCGAAACAACTGGGGGTGGAGCTGGGCAAACGCCTGGCCCGCTGCGATCAGCTCAGCCATGGCGCTCAAGCCCGGCTCGTCGTACTTGCGCAGGCCGCGTGGATCGTCGAAATAGATGTGGCTGAGCTGCGGGCATTCCGCGCGGATGTCGAGCATCTTGTCAACCTGCTCCTGGTCTTCCACCACCGCAAAGCGCACATCGGCGTTGTTGATGGGGAACACGCATTCGCCACCCACGGCGTCTTGGTACAGCGGCACCGGAATGGCGCCCAGCGACTGGGCCGCGAGCATGGTGGCGTAGAGGCGGGGCCGGTTGGCGCCGATCACCACCATGTGCTCACCACGCCGCAAGCCGGCCTGGTGCAGGCCGCAGGCCAGGTGCTCCACCAGCCGGGCCATGGCGGCCCAGGTGGTGGTCTGCCAGATGCCGTATTCCTTTTCGCGCATCGCCGCCGCATCGGGGCGGCTCTTGGCGTGTTCCAGCAAAAGCTGGGGAAATGTCGTCTGCATGAGTGTCTCCTGCTGCCCGCGGGGCTGGGTTTTGCGTCGGTGTGCTCACCGGGTGGCACCCAAGCCCCGTCGAATCATTCTGGAACCGATGTTAGGTCTTCATTTGACGTTATGTTGTCAGTACGACGACAATTGGAGGGTGTACCCTGCTAGGACTTTCCCTAGGGGTGGTGTTCTGGCTGCGGTCCCGGTCGCGGCTGGACATGAGCCGCGCTGGAATGGGGCGAGCAGGGACCCAGATCTGTCTGGTGCAGACCGGGGTGCACACGTCCGCCCTGGGTCCGCTTCCATTTTTCGCACGCTGCCTGTCCACCATGTCCTACCCGTCACCTACGCACGCCGGCACCAGCTTGCACGCCCGGGCCCGGGCGCTCACGACCGAAGAATTGGCCGAGGTGCCCTGGTTGTTGCATCTGAACGCGCCCGAGCGCGAGCGCGCCGAAGCCGCCTTGATCCTCACCGAGGCGCAGCCCGGCGACTACATCTGCCGCATCGGTCGCCCGGTGACCTACTGGTTTGGCCTGGTGGACGGCCTGCTCAAGATGAACAACGACGATTCCGTGGGCCCGACCATCACCTTCACCGGCGTGGCGCCGGGCGGCTGGTTTGGCGAGGGCACGGTGCTCAAGCACGAGCAATACCGCTACAACATACAGGCTTTGCGCAAGAGTCGGGTGGCCGGCATTCCGGTGGCCACCTTCGACTGGTTGCTGGACCATTCCCTGGGCTTCAACCGCTTCGTCATGCACCAGCTCAACGAACGACTGGGCCAATTCATCGCGGCGCGCGAGATCGACCGCCTCAACAACCCCGATCTGCGCGTGGCGCGCAATCTGGCCTCTTTGTTCCACCCCTTGCTGTACCCCAACGTCGGCGGCATTCTGCGCATCACCCAGCAGGAGTTGGCCTATCTCGTGGGCCTGTCGCGCCAGCGGGTCAACGAAGCGCTGTCCACCTTGTCGGCTAAGGGATGGATACGTGTGGAGTACGGCGGGCTGCGGGTGCTGGACCTGGCCGCGCTGCGCAGTGGGCAGCTGGCCGAAGAGCCCGTTTGACACCACAACGGCCCCACCACACCAATCTGGGATGATCCCTGCATGACCACCGAAAAACCCGCCCGCACCCTCAAGCTCAACCCGGGCGCTGCCAAGACGAAACCCAGCGATCCATTTGCCCCGCGCCGCAACCCGGTGCGTCCGCCCGGCCCGGCCCGCGCCAAAAGCGTTTCGGCCTCCGCACCCAAGCCGCCGCGCGAACGCCCGGGCGGCCCCGGCGCCGACCGCGCAGGCCCCAGCCGGGGCGATGGCGACCGTGCCGAGCGGCCCCGTTTCGGTGCCGACCGGCCAGCCGCAGACCGCCCGCGCTCTGGCCCGCCCGGTTCATCTGGTGGGCCACGCGGCGAACCACGTGGCGACGCTCGCCGC
>NZ_JBFJMY010000302.1:0-5231 GCF_041633695.1 Hydrogenophaga sp. | reverse complement strand
GGTGGCTGCGGTCAACAATTCGAACGCAAGCTGCTTGTTGGCGGGGTTGACGTCCAGCTTCAGGTCGGACAGAGCGACCACTTTGACCGGGGCAGCGCTGCCGCCACCGCCACAGGCGATCAGGGTAACGGCGGTGATGGCCGTGGCGGCCAGCAGGCCAAAGCGTTTGAACAGAGGTTGGGACATGAAGGTGTTTCTTTGAGGAGATGGTTGGAGGATGGTGAAACGCAGGGTGGCGTTGCGAAAAGACGCAACTCTAGCCAAAACGGTCTCGGTGAATGGGCCAAGAATGGCCGCGATTCACCGACAATTTCCGCGATCGGGAACGCAGAAACCGTGCCGGCTCATGACGCCGTTGGCTGTTTGCCAGGGGGGTGGCTGGCACGGCTGAGACGCCGGGGATGTTAACGGAGCGCCATGGCGCCGCTTGTCACGAACGACGCACAGCGCGAAATGGGGTGGAATACAACGCACGGTGGACCGGTGAAATACCCGGGGTATCGAAGCGGTGCCGAACCGCGCCCGAACGCGCTTGGCCGCACCACGGGATAATTGCGCCATGTCTGCCGTTATCCCCGATGCTTCCTTCTGGCGCTTGTCCGTCGCCCCCATGATGGGCTGGACCGATCGCCATTGCCGTTTTTTCCACCGTTTGCTGACACGGCGCACGCTGCTCTACACCGAGATGCTCACCACCGGTGCACTCATCCATGGCAACGCAGCCCAGCACCTGCGCTTCAACGAAGCAGAGCACCCGGTGGCGCTGCAGCTGGGCGGCAGCGATCCGGCCGATCTGGCCACTTGCGCGAAGCTGGGCGAAGCACGGGGTTATGACGAGATCAACATCAACTGCGGCTGCCCCAGCGAGCGCGTGCTGAAAGGTGCGTTTGGTGCCTGCCTGATGGGGGAGGCGGGCCTGGTGGCCGACGGCGTCAAGGCCATGCTGGACGTGGTGGACATTCCGGTGACGGTGAAGCACCGCATCGGTATCGACAAGATCGAAAGCTACGAATTTGTGCGCGATTTTGTCGGCACGGTGAGCGAGGCGGGCTGCAAGGTCTTTCTGGTGCATGCCCGTAACGCCTGGCTGCAAGGGCTTTCACCGAAAGAGAACCGCGAAATTCCACCGTTGCGCTACGAGCTGGTGTACCGACTCAAGCAGGACTTTCCGGAGCTGGTGATCGGTGTCAACGGCGGCATCACCACCCACGAGCAAATTGCCGGCCATCTGGCGCACCTCGATGGCGTGATGATCGGTCGCGAGGCTTACCACAACCCCTGGCTGATGACCCAGTGGGACAGTTTGTTCTACGGCGAAGCGGCACCTGACGAATCGCTCAACCGGGAAGCGGTGGAGCTGGCCATGGTGGACTACATGGAGCGCGCGGCAGCCGACGACGGTGCGCCCTGGTATTCCATTGCCAGCCACATGCTGGGTCTGCGGCACGGCTTGCACGGTGCGCGCAAGTGGCGCCAGGTCTGGAGCGATCACCGCTTGAAGGTATTGCCCGCGCGCGAAGTCTGGGCCATGGCGCAAGCCCATGTGGGGCGGGCCGAGGCCACCGATCACGATCTGCTGGCCGAGCGGGCTTGATGCACAATGCCGCAGCGGCCCTTTGGCCCCCTTTTTTTGTTCCAACCCAGGCTTTGAATATGAAACGTATCGCCTCGACTTTTCTCTGTTGCGCCGCCGGTTTTTTGAGCTTGCCCGCCGTGGCCCAGGACGCCACGCTGGCAGCTGCCGCGAAAGAAGCCGGTGCGGTGGTGACTTCCACCGGCTTGGTGTACCTGGCCGTGAACGAAGGCAGTGGCGCCAAACCGACCGCAGCCGACAAGGTGAAGGTGCACTACAAGGGCACGTTCCCCAGCGGCAAAGAGTTCGACAGCTCGTATTCGCGCGGCACACCGATTGAATTCCCGCTCAACGGTGTGATCCCGTGCTGGACCGAAGGCGTGCAACGCATGAAAGTCGGTGGCAAGGCAAAGCTCACCTGCCCCAGCGCCATTGCCTACGGCGAGCGCGGCGCGGGTGGCGTGATCCCACCCAACGCTACCCTGGTGTTTGAAGTGGAGCTGCTGGGCATCAACGGCCGTTGATGTCGGCGCCCGCGCGGCCAAGCGTGCGGGTTCTTTCTACAGGTCGGCTTCGTTGCCTTGGGCCCAGGGCATGCAGCGGCGCAGGACAAGGTCCTGCAGGCTGGAGCTTTCTTGGGCCAGCGCAGGTGCGCATTCAGGCGGACGACCGCGCCAGCGCCAACAGGCCGAGCAACAACAGCACGCACAGGGCCAGCGCCAGCGACACGGCTTTCCAGAACGCGAGGGGGTTGCGTTCTATCAGGGCCGGGCGGTTGCGGTTCAAGAATTCGCGGTTCGGGTGGCGCAGGTCGTACGCGAACTCCGACACCTCCTCGTAGCGCTTGGACGGGTCGGGGTGCAACGCCTTTCTGAGCACGCCATCGATCCACACCGGCAGTGCCCGTTCCTCGTCCAGCACCGAGCGGTAGAGCAGCCGCTTTTGATCGGCCAGGCTGCGGGTTTGCGAAACGGCAACGCCATAGGGCAGGCGCCCCGTGAACATCTGATAAGCGATAACGCCCAGCGAGAACAGGTCCGAGCGCGGCGTGCCGCTGTCCCCGAGGAAGTATTCGGGCGCGGTGTACTGCGCCGTGCCGAGGATGGGGTCGCGCTCGGCGGGTGAGGCCATCTCTTTGAGGCCCGCGACCTGCGCCGAGCCGAAGTCGATGATTTTCACCGTGCCGGTGCTGTCGATCATGATGTTGGCCGGTCGCACATCCTGGTGCAGCATTTCCATGCGGTGGAACGCCTGCAGGCCTTTGGCGATTTGTTCGACGATGCCCCGCACCGTCTCCAGGTCGGGCCTGGGGTGGTCGATCATCCATTGGGCCAGCGTCTGGCCCTCGACGTACTCCATGGCCACGTACAAGTGGTGGCGCTTGCGTTGCGGCACGAAGGCCTTGAGCACGTGCGCGCTGTTGACGCGGCGCGCCACCCACTCCTCCATTTGCAGGCGCTCCAGGTAGGCGGGGTCGGCCTGCAAGTCGATCGAGGGCGTTTTGATGACCACCTTTTGATCGGTTTCACTGTCCACCGCCAGGTAGATGTGGCTGCGGCTGCTGCCGTACAGTTCACGCACGATCCGGTAACCATCGAAGTCCATTCGGGCTTCCAGGATGCTGGGCACGGCCAGCCCGCTCAGTTGTTGGCCGAATTCGCTGAGGTCCTGGCCCGGCAGCTCGTCCACCCGCACGATCTGGATGCTCAGGTTGTCGGTGCTGCCGCGCTCGTAGGCGTGTTCGACGATGAGGCGGGCGGCCTGGTCGAGATCGGTCGGGTGCTCCTGGATGGCGCGCACCGCGAAGGCGGTTTCCAGGTGTTCGTAGACGCCGTCGGTCATCAGCAAGAAGGTGTCGCCGGGTTCGACCGGCTGCGACTGGTAGTCGATTTCCAGATGGGGGTGGATGCCCAGGGCGCGGCCCAGGTAACTTTGTTCGGACGAGACCCGAACCCGGTGGTCTTCGGTCAGTTGCTCCAGCGCATGCGCGTGCAAGCGGTAGATGCGGGTGTCCCCGACGTGGAAGAGGTGGGCCGTGCTGGACTTGATGACCACCACGCTGATGGTGCAGACATAACCCCGGTCTTTGTCGTACCGGTATTGGCTTTGCTGCGTTTGCGCGTGCAACCAGGAATTGGTGGCCGCCAGCACACGTTGCGCCGAGCGCTTCACGCTCCAGGCCTCGGAGGTGCAGTAGTAGTCCGCCAGAAAGCCCTGCACAGCCGCTGCGCTGGCGATCTGGCTGACTTCGCTGCTGCTGATGCCATCGGCCAGCGCGACCGCCACGCCCTTGGACAGCAAAGCCGGCCCTTCGGGGATGTGGGCGCCCTGAAAATCCTGGTTGATGGCCTTGCGGCCCTTGTCGGTGTGTTGGCCGACCGCGATCTTCAAGCTACTGACCATGTGCGTGCAAAAGCGGGTCCCACCGCGAACAACGGCGGGACCCGCTTGGGGTTGGGTGGTTTAGACGGCGTTGCGCTTGGGTGCGGTACGCACGTGGGTAGAGTACAGCGTGAGTCCGACGAAGGCCAGGCCGCCCACCAGATTGCCCAACACGGTCGGGATCTCGTTCCAGATCAGGTAGTCGTAGATCGAGAAGTTGCCGCCCAGCATCAGGCCCGATGGGAACAGGAACATGTTGACGATGGAGTGTTCGAAGCCCATGTAGAAGAACAACATGATGGGCATCCACATGGCGATCACCTTGCCCGACACATTGGTGGATACCATGGCACCCACCACGCCGGTGGAGACCATCCAGTTGCACAGCACGCCGCGGATGAACAGCGTCAGCATGCCAGCGGCGCCGTGCTCGGAGTAGCCCACGGTGCGCCCTTCGCCGATGTGGCCAATGGCTTTACCCACGGCATTGGGTTCGTTGTCAAAGCCGAAGGTGAAGATGATGGCCATCATCACCGCCACCAAAAAAGCGCCGGCGAAGTTGCCGATGAACACCAGACCCCAATTGCGCAGCACGCCGTTGACCGTGACGCCTGGTCGCTTGTCGATCAGCGCGAGCGGGCACAGCGTCATGACGCCGGTGAGCAGGTCAAAACCCAGCAGATAAAGAATGCAGAAACCCACGGGGAACAGGATCGCGCCTGCGAGCGGCTGGCCGGTTTGCACGTTGATGGTGACCGCAAAGGCCGCCGCCAGGGCCAGGATGGCACCGGCCATGAAGGCGCGGATGATCGTGTCTCGGGTCGACATGAAAATTTTGGCTTCACCGGCGTCCACCATCTTGGTGACGAATTCCGAAGGCACTAGATAGGCCATGATGCTTCCTTCAAAGGGTGTGGTTGAGGCGACTCTGCGCTCAAGTTGTTGTGATCCAAGGGCCTGTATGGGGCGGCATGCCGCTGGCCACCGAGCCACTGCATGGGTTGGCCGTCCGGCCTTTCAGGGTTGTGGGACTGTCCACAGCAAGCAGTACTTTTCGATCGGCAACTCCAAAAAAAAGGCGCCCATTCCCGCGCCACCCGTCAAAGGGGTTCGGAAATGGACGCCGTTGTCCAGTTGAATGCAGTGGGTGGCGCGCGAGCGCCATCGCCAGATGAAGCCGCCTTTAGCCCCATCCTTGTAGATGGATGACGCACGTTCTGTGCCAATACGCGAGCCGCGTTGCTGCACGCCTGGACGCGCAGGCGGCGTTCGCTGT
>NZ_JBFJMY010000301.1:0-5233 GCF_041633695.1 Hydrogenophaga sp. | reverse complement strand
TTGGCGGTGCCGTGGCCGCGCGCAGCGGCCAGCGGCGCGCCAGTGGGTTCAGCACCGCGCTCAGCACCAGGCCCCAACAAGCGCCAGTGAGGTGCGCGGTCTGCACCACCGACATCCCGTTGTCCGGGTCCCAGACCACCGGCGCATTCCAGCCGTGTTCCATCAGCAGTTTGACCAACAGCCCCAAGCCCAGAAAACCGCCCCAGAGGTGCGCTTTCGGCACGTCAACCTGTCGCATCAGCAGTTGGCAGGCCAGCACCGCCACGCCCGCATGCAGCAGGCCCGACAAGCCGACCGCGTAGTCGATTTGTGGCCACAGCAGCAAGGACAGCTGGGTCAGCGGCCAGGCCAGCAACCAGGCCAGGGTGCCGTGCAGCCGCGGCTGAGCAATCCCGGCGAAGGCTGCCAGCGCAGCCAGCGCGAGCAGGTTGCCGATCAGGTGTGTGGTGTTCGTGTGCACCCAGGCGCTGGTCCACAGCGTCCAGGGTTGTTGCAGCCCGTGTTCGGCGTGCCAGGTGAGCATGTCCTGTGTGCCCTCGCGGGCCCACCACAAGCCCATGCTGATCACGCCGTGCAAGCCGCACACCAGCGACCAGCTGCGCGCGGGCTTCATGCCGGTGGTGCGGGCGATTTGTCGGGTTCGGCGCCCAGCACATGGAGCCAGAGCGCGCGCACCGCCGCAGCGGCCGACTCGACCCGTTCCTTCGCGATCTGGGTCGGCGCTTCGTCCAGCCGCGCCTGGTGTTGGATCTGCCGCAGCTCGCGGTAGGCCTGGGCGGCGTCTTCGCCCATACCTGGCGGTACCAGGCCGGCCTTTTCAATCAGGCGCAAGAGTTTGATGTTGCCGGTGTTGGGGCGCAGTTCGGGGTGCGCGCGCGAATACGCCAGCACGATGTATTGCACGGCAAACTCCACGTCCACCATGCCTCCGGCGCTGTGCTTGACATCGAACAACTCGCCGCGCACCGGTCGCGCGCTGCGCACCTTGGCGCGCATGGCGCGGATTTCTTCGGCCAGCGCGACCGGGTCGCGCTCGGCGGTGATGACGGATTCGCGCACCTCGTCGAAGCGCTCGCGCAAACTGGGGCCGGGCGCCACCTCCAGCGGGGCGGGCACCGAGTCCACCGCCGACTCTTCGTCGCCACCCAGCACAAAGCGGGCGCGCGTCATGGCCTGGTGCTCCCAGGTCCAGGCGGTGTTGCTGCCACGCTGGAGCTGGTAGCGCGCATAGGCTTCGTAAGTGGTGACCAGCAGGCCGGAATTGCCGTTGGGGCGCAGCGCGGTGTCGATCTCGTAGAGGTCGCCTTCGGCCGTTTTCACCGTGAGCCAGCCTATGAGTTTGCGCACAAACATGGCGTAAATCTCGGGCGCGTTTTCGTGCTCGTCTTCGAACACGAAAACGATGTCGAGATCGCTGCCGTAGCCCAGTTCTTTGCCGCCCAGCTTGCCGTAGGCAATGATGGCGATGCGCGGGCTGGGCCGGTGCCGGTTCTTCAGGCGCGCCCAGCACCAGCGCGTGGTCACACGCAGCACCGCGTCGGCCAGAGCGGTCAGGTCGTCCGCCACTTCTTCGACGGTCAACACCTTTTCAAGGTCCCGCGCCAGGGTGCGGAACACTTCGGCGTGGTGGGCGCGGCGCAGGATGTTGAGCAGCTCCTCGTCGTCGTCCTCGCCGGTGGACTTCAGCGCGGCCATGCGCGATTCCAGCTCGGCCTCGAACTGCACCGGGTCGAAGCGGTCGTTGAGCAGTTGCTGGCTCGCCAGTTCGTCGATCACGCCTGGGTGCTTGAGCAGGTAGCGCGCCGGCCAGCGCGCCGCGCCCAGCAGACGCAGCAGGCGTTCGTGCACCGCCGGGCGCTCTTGCAGCAGCGCGAGGTAACTTTCGCGCCGGAACAGGGGCTCGACCCAGTCGGCCATGCGCAGCGCGGCCTCTTCGCTCACCCGGCCTTCTTGCAGCCAGGCACCGGTGCGCTGCACCAGGCGCACCAGGCGCACCTGGGCGTCTTCGCGCAAGGCCTGCACGCGCGGGTTCTCGCACCACAGGGCGATCTTGGCGGCGAAGGCCTCGGGCAACTCGGCCAACACGGCTTGCAAGTCCAGCACCGCGTTGCGCGCGCCGCCGTTCTTGGCGCCGCAGCCCTTGCCCTGGCATTGGCCTTTGGCGGCACCGCCGAGCAAGGTGTCGAATTCCTGGGCCACGGTTTCGCGGTGGGCATCGAGAGCGTGCAAGAAAGCACAGAGATCGGGGAAACCCATGCTGGCCGCGACCCAGGCCAGGTCGTCGTCGCGGGTGGGGATGAGGTGGGTTTGCTGGTCGTCGAGGTACTGGATGCGGTGCTCGACGCGGCGCAGAAAGTCGTAGGCCTGGGCCAGGGCTTCGGCCACGTTGGGGGCCATCAGGCTGGCCTGGCACAGCCGCTCCAGCGCCGCCAGGGTGGGCCGTTTGCGCAGTTCGGGGAACTGGCCGCCGCGCACCACCTGCAGCAGCTGCACCGTGAATTCGATCTCACGGATGCCGCCGCGCGAGAGCTTGACATCGTTGGCCCGGCCCGGGTTGCCGGCAGCGCGTTTGGAAGCGTGGTCGCGGATCTGGCGGTGCAGGATGCGCAGCGCATCGAACACGCTGTAGTCCAGGTAGCGCCGGAAGACGAAGGGCAGCACCGCGCCACGCAAGGCGCTGGCGCTGCCATCGCGCACGCTGGCAGCGGGTGCAATCACCCGGCTCTTGAGCCAGGCGAAACGCTCCCATTCGCGGCCTTGCACCAGAAAATATTCTTCCAGCGCGCCCAGCGAAACCGCGCTCGGCCCCGAGTTGCCGTTGGGCCGCAGCGCCAGATCGACCCGGAACACCTGGCCGTGTTCGGTGGTTTCGCCCACGCTGTTGTAGATGTGTTTGACGACCTTGCCGAAATACTCGTGGTTGCTGATGCTGCCCCGGCCTTGCGCGTTGCCGGTGGTTTCACCATCGTGGTCGTAAACATAGACCAGGTCGATGTCGCTGGAGACGTTGAGCTCGCGCGCGCCCAATTTGCCCATGCCCACCACCCACAGCTGCGCGCGCTGCGACGGGCCTTCGGTGTCGCCGCACTGGGGCGCGCCGTGGATGGCATCGAGTTCGGCAAAAGCCAGGGTGCAGGCCTGATCGAGCGCGAGTTCGGCCAGCTCGGTCATGGCCCGCGTGACCACGGCCAGCGTCGCCGACTGTTCACAGTCCAGCACCGCCAGCCGCTCCAGCACCAGCTGGCGCAGCACCCGCAAGGCGGCGGTGGTCGACAGGCCGCCTGCGAGCAAACGCTCCAGGCAGGCGTGCATGCTGTCGCGCACCGGTTCACCGGCGGGGAGGAAATCCAGTTCAGCAACGTAGCGGCGGCGCACCCTTTGCACGAAGCGCGAATGCTCGGCACGGGGTGGGGTGAGGGAGCCGGTGGCGCAAGGGTTCACATTTGTTGACAAAAGGGAAACCTCCGGTGAAGAACAAGGCGAGAGACGGACCGGCATAATTTGCGGTGGACATGAACCCAAACCCAGCCCCTATCGCCGTGAGCACGCGAAACCTCCATGTGTTTTCCGTGGTCACCCGGCTGGCGTTGTGGCTGGTGTTGGCGGCCTGGGGCTTGTTGGCCCTGATCTTAGGCACGATTCATCTGGTGATTGTGCCCCGAATCGACGATTGGCGTCCCCGGCTGGAGCAGTGGGCGAGTGCAACGGTCGGGGTTCCGGTGCGGGTGGGTGAGCTGCGCGCGCTCAGGGCCTCCGGCGCCAGCGACTTCATGCCCGCGCTGATGCCGGCTTTTGAATTGCAGGACGTGCGTCTGTACGACCCTCAAGGTCGTGTGGCTTTGCAGTTGCCACTGGTGCGCACCGCCTTGTCCTTGGGTTCGCTGTGGCGGCTGGGTTTTGACCAGGTGGTGATCGACGAGCCGGTGCTCGACGTGCGGCGCACCGAGCAAGGCCGCATCGAAGTGGCCGGCTTGGACCTGAGCGGAACCGATACCGGAGACGGCGCGGCGCTCGACTGGTTTTTTGCGCAGACCGAATTCGTGATCCAGCGCGGCACGGTGCGCTGGATCGACGACTGGCGTGCCCAAGCGCCTTTGACCCTCACCGCCGTGGACTTTGTGGCGCGCAACGGTGCGCGCAAGCACCAGTTCCAGCTCCAGGCCACGCCGCCCACCGACTGGGGCGACCGGTTTTCCCTGCGCGCCCAGTTGCGCGAACCCCTGTTGCGGCTGCGCCAGGCCCAGCCCGAGGACTTGCGCTGGCACAACTGGAGCGGCGCTTTGTACGCCGACTTCACGCGGGTGGATGTGGTGCGCTTGAAAAGCGCGGTGGATTTGTCCGAGTGGGGCGTGTCGGTGCAGGCCGGTCACGGTGCCTTGAGAGCCTGGGCCGATGTGGCGGACGGTCGCATCACCGGCCTGACCGCCGACCTGGCCTTGCGCGACGTGCAGGCCCAGCTGGGGCCGCAACTGCCCGAACTGGCGCTGGTGTCGGTCGATGGGCGCTTGTCCGCGCAATGGGACGCCAGCCAACGCAGCCTGGCGACCGAAGACCTGCGCTTTCGCACGCGCGACGGCAAGGTCTGGCCTGGCGGCTTGCTGCGCATCGCACAAACCCAGGCCCCGGGCGGGCGCGCCGTGAGCGCCAGTTTGTCGGCCGAGCGCGTGGACCTGGCGGCCTTGGCCGCGATTGCCAGCAGTCTGCCGCTGGGCAGCGCCACGCACGGCCTGATCGCCGAGCTGGCACCGGTGGGGCGGGTGGAGAACCTGCAGGCCAACTGGCGAGGCGCCGCCGTGGCCGCATCGGCTGGCGCGTCGGAGCCGCCCACGCTGGCCGGTACCTGGCCCGACTTTGGCCAGGGCGAATACCAGGCCAAAGGGCGGGTGCTGGGCCTGGCGCTGGCCAGCCTGCCCAGTGGGGCCGTGTCGGCCACCGGCGGCCATGTCTTGCCGGGGCGGCCCGGCATCGAGGGCGCCACGGTGGAATTTGATCTCAGCCAGGCCGGGGGGCGTGCCCGGCTGACGGTGGAGAACGGCGCGCTGGATCTGCCCGGCGTGTTCGAAGAAAGCCGCTTGCCGCTGGACCGCTTCGAGGCCGACGCGACTTGGCGTATCGATGGCGAGCGCATCGAGGCACGCCTGGACAAGGTGCGGCTGGCGAACGCCGATGCCGAAGGCACAGCGCAGGCCAGCTGGCACACCAGCGACCCGGCTGGCGCGGCCGGCGGGGCCGC
>NZ_JBFJMY010000300.1:0-5256 GCF_041633695.1 Hydrogenophaga sp. | reverse complement strand
CGCTGGTGGGCCAATGGCGCTCACAGAACGGCAACGGCTCTGCAGGTGCGGCGGCGGCGCCCATGGACGCACCTGCGGTGTTCCTGATCGGGCGCTGAAGCCCGGGATCCGGCCCAGTGGGGTTTTATGAGCCGTTGATGATGCGGTTCATGTGAGCGCGCACTCCGGCGCTCAGTTCGGGGTTCGCCAGCGCCAGGTCCATCGTGGCCTCCAGGAAGCCCTCTTTGCTGCCACAGTCGTAGCGCTTGCCCTGGTAACGGAAAGCGTAGACCTTCTCCACCCCGATCAAGGCGGCGATGCCGTCGGTAAGCTGGATTTCGCCGCCCGCGCCGGTGGGCTGGCGGCGGATGCTGTCAAACACCGCTGGGGTCAAGATGTAACGGCCGGCCACCGCCAGGGTGGACGGTGCCAGCTCGGGCTTGGGCTTTTCCACCATGCCAAAGACCTCGGCCATGCGATCGCTGGCTCCGTGCACGTCCACCACGCCATAGCGCCGGGTGTCCTCGCGGGGCACATCCTGCACCGCCAACACGGTTCCCGGGTTTTGGCCGAAAGCCGCCACCATCTGCTGCAACACCGTCGCGCCACCGTCGGCCTGGTCCTGCCCCACCATCAAATCGTCCGCCAGCAGCACGGCAAAGGGTTCGTCGCCCACCAGCTTCTCGGCGCACAAAACCGCGTGACCCAGACCGAGCGCCCGGGGCTGGCGCACATAGACACAATCCATGTCATCGGGTTTGATCGCGTACACCAACTCCAGCAAGGCGCGCTTGTTGCTCGCCTCCAGCTCGGCTTCCAGCTCGTAAGCGGTGTCGAAATGGTCTTCAATGGCGCGTTTGTGGCGCCCCGTAACAAAGATCATTTCCCGGATGCCCGCCGCATAGGCCTCTTCCACCGCGTACTGCATCAGTGGCTTGTCCACCACCGGCAGCATTTCCTTCGGAATCGCCTTGGTCGCAGGAAGAAATCGGGTGCCCATGCCGCCCACCGGAAAAACGGCTTTCTGAATAGTTTTGCCCATGTTGTATTCCTCTGTTCAGGGGTTCGTTGACCAAATTCAGGTTACACAAATCATAGTTGCACACACTTGCCGGGCTTACCCGCCTCATGATGGCGGGCGCTGGCCGTCTTTGCCAGTGTCCCTGATGGCTTGGAGGGCCAATCCCGTTGGCCCGCCGGAACTTCAGTAAAATCCCTGCGTTGCCCCGGTGCCAGCTTGAAATGCCATCCGTGAGCGAGTCGCGTGCGCTCTTAGGGGGGCGTTTCTTAACCTGATGCCCGAGAACACCCAGGGCAGAAGGCGAACAAAACGAGAAAATAGTTCCAATGTCCGTTGTTCCCTTTCCCGCACCCAAACCGGTACCCCAGCACATTGCCATCATCATGGATGGCAACCGCCGCTGGGCCAGCAAACGGGGCATACCGAAAGCCCTTGGGCATGCGCGTGGTGCGCAGCGGGTGCGCAGCGTGGTTGAAGCCTGTGCCGACAGAGGCGTGCGCTACCTGACGCTGTTTGCCTTCAGCACCGAAAACTGGCAACGCCCCGCAGACGAGGTGTCCAGCCTCATGGGCCTGCTGGTTCACTACCTGGAAAAAGAAGTCAACGACATGAACGCCCGCGGCGTTCGGCTGCGCGTGGTCGGCGATACCCAGCGTTTTGACGCCCGCCTGCAAAAACTCATGTGCGAATCGCAGGCCGCCACGGCCAACAACAACCGCATCACCTTGACCATCGCGGCCAACTACGGCGGGCGCTGGGACATGTTGCAAGCGGTCAGGGCCTGGCAAGAAGCCCACCCGTCCCAGTCCTTGCACGGCATGACCGATGAAACGCTGCGCCCCTACCTCAGCATGGCCTATGCGCCCGACCCCGATCTGGTGATCCGAACCGGGGGCGAATCGCGGGTGAGCAACTTCCTGCTCTGGCAAATGGCCTATTCGGAGTTGTTTTTCACCGACGCTTTGTGGCCAGACTTCACACCTCAGCTGCTGGATGAAGCGCTGCAATGGTTTCAAAAATGCGACCGCCGGTTCGGCGGCAGCAGCAAACGCACCACCGGATGATGTCCCCCATTCGCTCGATTGAATCCATGCCCCATCTCCATTGCCTCCAGCGCACGCTCGCTCTCCCTCTCGCGGCTCTCCTGACCGTCCTGGCCTTGTCGGCCCAAGCCCAAGAAGGCGCAGCCGTTGCGGCGCCGACCATGGGCACGGCTGCGGTCGGCACCGGTGCCAGCGGCAGCCAGCTGTCCACACCGGCCAGCGCGCAGCAAGCGGCCCCCGGTGGACGTGCGGCACCTGCGCCGAATGCGCCCGGCAATGCCTCCAGCAATACACCCACGGGCACCGGCGACGCAGACGCGCCGGCCGAATCCACCAGCGGCACCCCGCAGGCCTTGCGCCGCGCCCCCACCCACAGCCAGTTCCAGCAGTTCGTCAAAGAATCGACCGGGCTGATGCTGCCCATGTACGGCAGCGAACTGTTTGAAGCCACACAAACCTATTCGGCCGATGCCGCCCTGCCACCGCCCGCCGACTACATCCTGGGCCCGGGAGACGAAGTGCAGATGCAGGTGTGGGGCGCGGTGGATCTGGCTGGCCGGTACGTGATCGACCGCAACGGCCAGATCGTCTTGCCCAAGGTGGGCGCGTTCACGCTGGCGGGCGTGCCGGTGCGCGAACTCGAAGCCGTGCTGCGCCGCCAACTGGCCAAGGTGTTCACCAATTTTGAACTCAACGCCAACATGGGCCGTTTGCGCAGCATCCAGATCTATGTGGTCGGGCAGGCGCAACAGCCGGGCACCTTCAAAGTGTCCAGCCTGAGCACGCTGGTGAGCGCCCTGTTCGCCAGCGGTGGCCCCACGGCCAACGGCAGCATGCGCAACATCCAGCTCAAGCGCTCGGGCCAGACGGTCACCACGCTGGATCTCTACGACTTCATCGCCAAGGGCGACAAAGGCCGCGATCTGCCGCTGCAGTCGGGCGACGTCATCGTCATCCCGCCGGTCGGGCCCCGCGTGGCGGTCACGGGCGCGTATGACCACGCGGCCATTTACGAACTCAAGACCAGTTCCTCCACGGTGGGCGACATCCTGAGCCTGGGCGGCGGTGTGCCGTCGCTGGCCAGCACCAGCAAAGCCCTGCTGGAACGCATCGCGCCCGCCAGCACCCCACCGCGCCAGGTGCAAGACATCACGCTCGACGCCGACGGCCTGCGGCTGCCCTTGCGCGACGGCGACGTGCTCACCATGCTAGGCATCAGCCCGGCCTTTGCCAACGCCGTGACCCTGCAAGGCACCGTGGCGGCGCCGCTGCGCTACCGCTGGTTCGAGGGCATGCGCATCCTGGACCTGATTCCCGAACGCGACGCGCTCATCACTGGCGACTACTACAAGCGCAAGAACCTGCTGGTGCAAAACGCCGACGCCGCGCAAGACGCCGGGCGTGGTGTGGCGAGCCGGGTACGCGGCCTGGCCGACGAAATCAACTGGGAATACGCCGTCATCGAGCGCCTGAACCGCGACACCTTGAGCACCGAGTTGATCCCGTTCAACCTGGGCAAAGCGGTGCTGGGCCGCGACCCGGCACACAATCTGCCGCTGCGCGCCGGTGACGTGGTCACCATCCTGAGCCAGAAAGACTTGCGCCTGCCCCAAGACCGCCAGACCCGTCTGGTGCGGGTCGAAGGCGAAGTGGCCGCACCCGGCGTCTACCAGACCCTGCCCGGTGAAACCCTGCCCCAGCTGATCCAGCGCATCGGCGGCCTCACGCCGCAAGCCTATGTGTTCGGGGTGGAGCTGAACCGCGAATCGGTGCGCACCCGCCAGCAAGAAAACCTGGAAATTCTGATCCGCCGGCTCGAAGCCCAGGCCCAGGCCCAAGGCAGCAGCGTGATCGCCAACCTCAGCAGCGAAAACGCGGCCCAGGCCCAGGCCATTCAACAGCAGCAGCAGGCGCAATTGCGCAGCCAGATCCAGCGCCTCAAAACCTTCCGCAGCAACGGGCGCCTGGCGCTGGAACTGAGCACCGATGTGCGCAGCCTGGCGGGCTTGCCCGACCTGGCCCTGGAAGATGGCGACCGTGTGCTGGTGCCGTCCGCGCCCGGTTTCGTGGCTGCTTTCGGTTCGGTCAACAACGAAAACGTGTTCATCTACAAGCCCGGCAAAACCGTGGGCGATGTGATGAAGTCGGCCGGCCTGACCGAAGACGCCGAAGCCGACCAGTCCTTTGTGCTGCGGGCCGACGGCAGCATCATCGCGCGGCGCGACCGGGGCGGCCTGTTTGGCGGTGGTTTCGAGTCGATCGAAGTCATGCCCGGCGACACCGTGGTGGTGCCGGCCCAGATCGACCGCGAAAGCCGCTACAACTTCGTGACCCGTGCGGTGAAAGACTGGACGCAGATCTTCTCCAACTTTGGTCTGGGCATTGCCGCGCTCAAAACCATCAAATCGCTGTGATGCCCATGACCGAGCCCCACACAGCTGCCCAAGGCCCGAGCGCCGGCAACGAAGACGACATCAGCTTGCTCGACTTGCTGCAGGTGGTGGTGGAAAACCTGCGCCTGCTGGTGCTGGCGCCGCTGGGCGTGGGCCTGCTTGCGCTGGGCATCAGTTTCCTGGTGCCTCCCACCTTCACCGCAAGCACCCAGTTTTTGCCCCCACAGCAGCAGCAAAGCGCCGCTGCCGCCATGTTGCAGTCGCTGGGCGCTCTGGGCGGGCTGGCCAGCGCGGCCACCGGCCTGAAAAACCCCAACGACCAGTTCGTGTCTTTTTTGCAAAGCCGCACCATCCAAGACGCGCTGATCGAACGCTTCAAACTCATGGAACGTTACGAGAGCGAGTTCATGCAAGACGCACGCAAAGAGTTGAGCGAGAACGCCCGCATCAGCAGCGGCAAAGACGGTCTCATCTCGGTCGAAGTGGACGACAAAGACCCCGCTTTTGCCGCCCAGCTGGCCAATGCCCATGTGGAAGAGCTGGGCCTGTTGCTGAGCCGCCTGGCCGTCACAGAAGCCCAACAACGCCGCCTGTTTTTTGAAAAGCAGTTGGCCGATGCCAAAGACCAGCTCGTCAAAGCCGAGCAGGCCCTGAAAGCCAGCGGCGTGAACAGCAGCGCGCTCAAAGCCAACCCAGAGGTGGCGGTAGAGGCCTTGGCACAACTGCAGGCCAGCATCACCGCGCAAGAAGTGAAACTGGCCACCATGCGCGGCTACCTCACAGAAAATGCGCCCGATTTCAAACAGGCCCGCACCGAACT
>NZ_JBFJMY010000299.1:0-5283 GCF_041633695.1 Hydrogenophaga sp. | reverse complement strand
GGTCTTTGCTGAACAGTTACCAGACCGAACGCAAGCCGCTGGCACAGCGCAACACCGCTTATGCGCGCAGCTTCGCCGACTCGGTCGGTCTGTTCGTTGCCACGCCGGTGCTGGAAGAAGATTCGCCCGCCGGGCAGGCGACACGCGAGGTGGCGTCCACGCACCTGAACGCCCACGTGCGGCAGGAATTCAACATACCGGGCATCACCTTCGGTGGCCGCTACGACGGTTCGCCCATCGTCGTGCCCGACGGCAGCACACCGCCCCCCGACGAAGCCAACCACTATCAGCCCAGCGCCTGCCCCGGCGGGCGCCCCCCGCACGCCTGGCTGGCCGATGGGCGGTCGCTGTACGACAGTCTCGGTTTTGAATGGAGCTTGCTCGTGCTCGGCCCGCAGGCACACACCGAAAGTGTGGCGGCCTTTGTGGCTGCGGCGCAGCAGGCTGGCCTGGACCTGTGCGTGGTGCGCCATGCCGCGCCCGCGCTGCTAGACCTGTACCAGGCGCCGCTGGTGCTGATACGGCCCGACCAGATCGTCGCCTGGCGGGGCCAACGGGCCGACAGCGCCGCTTCGGTGCTGGCCCAGGCGACCGGCCATCCGCTGGTGGCGCAAGTAGAACCCGCCTGAGCCCACGCCCACCGGACCTCGGACGCGTTGGCCCGGTGCGCCCTTAAACGCCGGGCCGCACCCCATCGAACGCATCCTGCAGCAGTTGCCGTATCGCCGCCCGCTCCAGCGGACGCGGATTCGGGTACTGGTTTTGCATGGCGATGTCGCAGGCCTGGTCCAGATCGGCGGCCTGCATGCCGATGTGTTTCAGCGCCACCGGTGCTCCGTTGTTCTGCGCCAGGTCGAACACCGCTTGCGCAGCACTCGTGCCACCCAGTGCTTCGGCGATGCGGCACATGGCCAACGGCGCCGCCGCCGCGTTGTACGCCAAGGCGTGTGGCAACACGATGGTGTGGGTCTCGGCGTGCGGCAGGTTGAAGCTGCCACCCAGTGTGTGGCACAGCTTGTGGTGCAAGGCCATGCCCACATGGCCCAGCACCGTGCCGCACAACCAGGCGCCGTACAAGGCGTCGCTGCGGGCCTCAAGATCGTCCGCCGCCCGCTGGATGACCGGCAGCGCACGCCCAATGGCGGCAATGCCCTCCTTGGCCATCAAGTCCATGATGGGATTGCCGTCGCTGGCGTACAGACCTTCGGCGGCGTGCGCAATGGCATTGATGCCGCTGGTCACGCTCATGCCCACCGGCAAGGCCAAGGTGAGTTCGGGGTCGTAGATCACGCAGCGCGGCAATACGCGGGCATCTTTGCCGGTTTTTTTCAAACCGCCTTCGGTGATGCCATAGATCGGTGTCATCTCCGAACCCGCGTAGGTGGTGGGAATCGCCAGTATCGGCAAGCCGGCCTCCAGCGCGATCGCCTTGCCCAGCCCGGTGGTGGAGCCGCCGCCGATGGCCACCGCGCAATCCGCGCCGAGTTGTTGCGCCAGGGCCCGGGCTTCGCGGGCGGTTTCCATCGGCACGTGCATGACGGCGCGGTCAAACAGTCCGGCGGCACGCGGCCCCAACAGGTCCGCGATCATTTCGGCCGAACCACGCTGCTGGGGCGTGCACAACACCAGCGCCTTGCGCGCGCCCATGGCGTCGATCTCTCGAACCAGGTGCTGCAGACTGCCGGCGCCAAACACCACACGGGCGGCCTGCCCGCTGTAGACAAAATTTTTCATGGAGCTATGCCCCCATATCGGTTGCCAGGCCCGCGCTGCGCTCGACCGTCTGGATGATCGCGGCGTAGTCGTCCAGCGCATGGCCCTGCGCCACGGCGGTCTGCATGAGCTGCTGCGTGAGCAGGGTCTGGGGCAAAGGCACCTGGTGGTCGGCGCCCGCGTCCAGAATGAGCGAGAGGTCTTTGATCATTTGCGCCACCGTGAAGGTGGGCGTGAAGTCGCGCTGCGACAGCTGTGCCGATTTCGCTTTCACGATCGGTGAAGCCACGGCGCTGGCGCCCAGCACCTGCCACATGGCTTGCCAGTCCAGACCGCCCTTGCGGCCCAGGGTCAGTGCCTCGGCCAGCATGGCGCTGGTCTGGGCGATCATGAGGTTGACCACCAGCTTCATCAGGCGCGCCTCTTCCTGCGGGCCCAGGTAAAACTGGTGTGGCCCCAGCCGTTGCAACAAGGGCAACACGGTGTCATACGCCGCGCGCGGACCCGAAGCCAGCACCGTCAGCTGCGCGGCCTGCGCCATGGCGTTGTTGCCCGACACCGTGGTGCGCAGGCAGGCCGCGCCATGCGCCTCCCAGATGCGCGCCGCCTCGGCCGAAGCCCGCAAGGACACGGTGCTGGTGTCCACGTAGACCGCGCCGGTCTGCGCATGTTGCGCAAAGTCCTGCGCCACGGCGAGCAGAGCCGCGTCGTGTGGCAAGGAGGAAAACACCACGGTGGCCGCCGCCACGGCCGCCGCTGGGTCGTCGACCACATCCAAGCCTTGATCCGACGCCTGCGCTGCCTGAACGGCACTGGCATCGCTGACCGTGACGGTGTGTCCGCCCGCCAGCAAATGGCTGGCCATGGGCAGGCCCATCTTGCCCACGCCGATGAAATGGATGTTCATGGCGTGGACCTGCCGGTTTGCTCGGGTGCGTGTTGCGCCGCGCGAGTGGGCTGCGCCGTTGGGTGGCTCATCGCTGTCTCCTGGTGTCAAGCTCGGCTGCCAATATGCCGCAGCAAGCGGTGCACTTCAAGAAACACGGCGGAAATCAGTTTTCCCCGCCAGGAAGAAAAGCCCAAGACGCTCTTGGAGAAGCGGAATTTTCGTCGCACGCGCGCAGGCGCCTAGCCTGCGTTCAAATCAAACCCGCTCAAGCACCACCGCGATACCCTGCCCCACGCCAATGCACATGGTGCACAAAGCGTAGCGGCCACCGCTGCGGTGCAACTGGTTGACCGCTGTCGTCACCAGGCGCGCGCCGGAGGCGCCGAGCGGATGGCCCAGCGCGATCGCGCCGCCGTTGGGATTGACCCGTGCATCGTCGTCGGGCAGACCCAGCATGCGCAACACCGCCAGGCCTTGCGCAGCGAAAGCTTCGTTGAGTTCGATCACATCCATCTGGGCCAGGCTCAGGCCCGTGAGGGCCAGCACTTTTTGCGTGGCTGGCGCCGGACCAATGCCCATGATGCGCGGCGGCACACCCGCCGTGGCCATGCCCACGATGCGTGCGCGGGGCGTCAAGCCATTCTGTTTGGCCGCTTCTTCGTTGGCGATCAGCAGCGCGCAAGCGCCGTCGTTCACACCCGAGGCATTGCCGGCGGTGACGCTGCCATCGGGACGCACCGCACCCTTGAGCTTGGCCAGCGCCTCCAAAGAGGTTTCGCGCGGATGCTCGTCCTTGCTCACCACGATGGCATCGCCCTTTTTCTGCGGGATCGTCACCGGCGTGATTTCGGCGTCAAAAAACCCGGCCTTTTGCGCCGCCACCGCCTTGAGCTGCGACGCCAGCGCCATCTTGTCCTGGTCTTCGCGGCTGATCTTGAACTCGGCCGCCACGTTCTCTGCGGTTTCGGGCATCGCGTCCACGCCGTACAACTCTTTCATGCGCTTGTTGACAAAGCGCCAGCCGATGGTGGTGTCGTACATCTGTGCCGCGCGGCTGAAAGCGCTCTCGGCCTTGGCCATCACAAAGGGCGCGCGGCTCATGCTCTCGACCCCGCCTGCGATCATCAGACTGGCCTCCCCGGCCTTGATGGCGCGCGCGGCCGTGCCCACCGCGTCCATGCCGGAGCCGCACAGGCGGTTGATGGTGGTGCCGGGCAACTCCATCGGCAGGCCCGCCAGCAGGGTGGCCATGTGCGCGACGTTGCGGTTGTCTTCACCGGCCTGGTTGACGCAACCGTAGATCACATCGGTCACCGCCAACCAGTCCACGTTCGGGTTGCGCGCCATCAAGGCCTGCAGCGGCACGGCCGCCAGATCGTCGGTGCGCACACCGCTCAAGGCGCCGCCGTAGCGGCCAAAAGGGGTGCGGATGCCGTCGCAAATGAAAGCTTGTGGGTTCATGTGGATTCTCTTGCCCGTGCGCAGCCGAGCTGTCGAAGTGCGCGCACGGAAGGGGTGGAAAAGGCCTCGACAGGTTCGGCCAGTACAAAAAGTGTCGTCAACAAAAGAAGATCAGGCGCTCGCGATGGGCAGACCCACCAAGCGCTCCAGTTCGCCCAAGTCCATGCCCTCGACCAGATCGATCAAGCGCAGTCCCTGGGGTGTGCAAGCCAGTGTGGCGAGGTCGGAATAAATGCGCTTGACACAAGCAATGCCGGTCAGCGGGTAGGTGCAGCGCTCGACCACCTTGCTCACACCCTGCTTGGTCAACAAATCCATCATCACCCAAGTTTGCTTGGCGCCAATGGCCAGATCCATCGCCCCACCAACCGCCGGAATGGCACCGGGTTCACCGGTGCTCCAGTTGGCGAGATCACCGGTGACCGAAACCTGGAACGCACCGAGCACGCAGATGTCCAGATGCCCGCCGCGCATCATGGAAAAACTGTCGGCATGGTGAAAATAGGCGCCGCCCTTGAGCAGCGTGACCGGCTGCTTGCCGGCGTTGATGAGGTCAAAATCTTCGCCGCCCGCTTCCGGCGCTGGGCCCATGCCCAAAATGCCGTTTTCGCTTTGCAGCACCACCTCGGTACCAGCGGGCAAGTGATTGGCCACACGCGTGGGCATGCCGATGCCAAGATTGACATAGGCGCCGTCGTGGATGTCCCGGGCGACACGCGCGGCGAGTTGGTCTTTGCTGCGTTGGAGGTAGTTCATGTTCATGCCTTGAAGCCGCCCGCCTGGGTGGCGACGCGGTCGATCTTCACGATCTTCTGCACATAGATGCCGGGCGTGACCACGTGCTCGGGGTCCAGCTCGCCGAGTTCCACCAACTCGTGCACGCTGGCCACTGTGTGCTTGGCCGCAGTGGCCATGACCGGCCCGAAATTGCGCGCAGCTTTGCGATAAACCAGATTGCCCCAGCGGTCACCGCGCTCGGCCTTGATCAAAGCCAGGTCGCCAAAAATCGGCATTTCGAGCACATAGTGTTTGCCACCAATCTCCCGCGTCTCTTTCCCTTTGGCCAACTCGGTGCCGAAACCCGTGGGCGAGAAAAATGCACCAATGCCCGCACCTGCCGCGCGCAAGCGCTCGGCCAGGTTGCCTTGCGGCACCAGTTCCAACTCCAGCCGGCCGCTGCGGTACAAGGCGTCGAACACCTGGCTATCGGCCTGGCGCGG
>NZ_JBFJMY010000298.1:0-5289 GCF_041633695.1 Hydrogenophaga sp. | reverse complement strand
CACTTCCACTGGTGCGATGTCGGGCAGTTCGGCCAACACCTGGTCTTGCACACTTCTGGATGCAGGCGACGTGCGGCTGGGGCCTTCACGAGGGGTGAGCGCTAACTCTAGCAATACGCCGCTGCCCTGGATGTCTTGCAACAAGGCCGAGATGCGGGTGGAATATTGGGCCCGAATCCAGTCCATCTTGAAGCGGTTGGCCACCGCCACCACCACCTTGGAGGCGTCGTCGGACACTGTGGCCGACAGGGGCCGGATCCAGGTATTGAACTGTTGTTCGGGGATTTCCCGGGCCAGCCGATCCAGGCAGGCGGACCAGAGCGCTTGGGAGCCGGCGCCGGAATTTTGTGGGGAGATGCCCTCGGTCATGCTGGGAACGGTACTGCTGTTGGTATTGTGGACAATTGGCTTTGGGCGAAGGGACCATTGTAGTGCCCGGGGCGACTTATCCACAAGGCGCCAAAGCCCGGGTTTTTGGGTATGGACACCCGACCCATAGCAGTGCCGGAGCATGCTGTTATGCCAAATGGCTTGCCGGGCTTGGGGATTCTTTGCGATAATTGCGGGTTTCCCCGATATATACAGAGCACCATGAAACGCACTTTCCAACCTTCCAAAATCAAACGCGCCCGCACCCACGGCTTTCTCGTTCGCATGAAAACCCGTGGTGGCCGTGCGGTGATCAACGCCCGCCGCGCCAAGGGCCGCAAGCGCCTGGCCGTCTAAGGCCGCGCATGAGCAGCGGTTGTCGGCCTGGCCTGGTGGCCATCTGACCGGTCCGGTGGTTCAGCGCATCAAGACCCGGCAACAGTTCCAGGCCGTCATGGCGGGACCTCCTGTGGCCAAAACCCCCCACTTTGCATTGCACAGCGCCTCGTTGGTGGGTGCGCAAGAAGGGCGGGACTTGTTTCCTGTGGCCGACGCCTGGCTGGGTGTGCTGCTGCCCAAACGCTGGGCACGCCGTGCGGTGACCCGCAACACCATCCGACGCCAGATCTACGAGATCGCCCGGGGCATGGCGGGGGCACTGCCCGCCGCCGCATTGGTGGTGCGTCTGCGCAGCGGCTTCAGCCGCGAACAGTTCGTCAGCGCCACATCGGATGCGCTCAAGCGCGCGGTGCGCGCCGAGCTGGAGCAGTTGTTTGGCCGGGTAGCCCGGCCATTGACGCCTCTGACCGTTGCACCGGAGCCGAACCATGTGGGCTGAATGGCCGCGCAAGGTGTTGGTGGGTCTGGTGAAAGCCTACCGCTTGCTGCTCAGTCCCTGGCTGGGCAGCAGTTGCCGTTTTGAACCGTCGTGCTCCTTGTATGCCATTGGCGCGCTGGAGCGCCACGGCGCATGGGCTGGCAGCTACCTCACGCTCAAGCGCCTGGGGCGTTGCAATCCCTGGTGCGCAGGCGGTCACGACCCGGTGCCCGAATCGCCTCCTCGCCTGTTCACAGGTCTGATTCCCCTTTCCTCAGAAGAAAAGAAGAAACCGTCATGAATGACATCCGTCGGTCCATCCTGTGGGTGGTTTTTGGTCTTTCCATGGTCCTGATCTGGGACAAATGGCAGATCCACAACGGCCAGGCGCCGACTTTCTTTCCCTCTTCTGCGGTGTCCAAGCCGGCGGCGGGTGCCACTGGCTCGACGACCAAAGACGCCTCGGTGCCTGCAGCCCAGTCGACTGTTGCGGGTGCCCAGGGCATGGCCGCACCGGCCGACGCGCCTAGGGCGGTGCAAATGCGCCACGAGGTGAGCACCGACGTGCTCAAACTGGTGTTCAACAGCGAAGGCGGCTCGATCGTGGGGGCGCAGTTGCTTAAGCACGCGCAGGCGACCGAAGCCAAGAAGGCCAAGGACAACCAGCCTTTCACCCTGCTGATGCAGGACCAGGGCCGTGTCTATGTGGCCCAGAGCGGCCTGATTGGCGGCAGCTTCCCCACGCACAAGACGCCCATGACCCTGGTCGGCGATCCCGGTACCTTGAGCGACGGGCAGAACGAATTGCAGGTGCGCTTTGAGTCGGACGAGGTGGGCGGCGTGAGGCTGGTCAAGACCTATACCCTGACCCGGGGCAGCTACGCCATCGACGTGCAGCACGAGGTGGTGAACAACAGCGGCCAAGCGTTGAACGCGCAGCTGTATCTGCAGCTGGTGCGCGACGGCAACGAAACCGACAGCGGCACGCCTTTTTATTCCACCTTCACCGGCCCTGCGGTCTACACCGAAGCGAGCAAGTTCACGAAGGTTGCGTTCTCCGACATCGAAAAGAACAAAGCCAGCTTCGACAAAACCGCGAGCAACGGCTACGTGGCCATGGTGCAGCACTATTTCGCCGCCGCCTGGCTGCTGGGCGATGGCGTCACGCGCGAGAACTTCGCCCGCAAGATCGACAACAACCTGTTTGCCATCGGCGCCATCACGGCGGTGCCGGCACTCGAGCCCGGCCAAAGCCAGAGCGTGAAAGCCCGGCTGTTCCTGGGTCCGCAAGAAGAAAAGGTGTTGGAAAAAATCGCGCCCGGTCTTGAGCTGGTGAAAGATTACGGATGGCTCACCATTCTGGCCAAACCGCTGTATTGGTTGCTGGAAAAAATCCACGGCTTTGTGGCCAACTGGGGCTGGTCCATCGTGGCCCTGGTGGTGCTGCTCAAGGCGGCGTTCTACTGGCTCAATGCCAGCGCGTACCGCAGCATGGCCAAGATGAAAGCGATCAATCCACGCATCACCGAGATGCGCGAGCGCCTCAAGAGCAACCCGCAGCAGATGCAGCAGGAAATGATGCGCATGTACCGCGAGGAAAAGGTCAACCCGCTGGGCGGCTGCCTGCCCATCGTGATCCAGATGCCGGTGTTCATCGCCTTGTACTGGGTGTTGTCGTCCAGCGTGGAGATGCGCAACGCCCCCTGGGCGGCGTGGATCATCGATCTGTCTTCGCCCGATCCTTACTTCATCCTGCCCCTGGTGATGGCCGTCACCACCATGATCCAGACCGCGCTCAACCCGCTGCCGCCAGACCCGATGCAGGCCAAACTGATGTGGATGATGCCGCTGATGTTCTCGGTCATGTTCTTCTTCTTCCCGTCCGGCCTGGTGCTGTACTGGATCACGAACAACGTGCTCACCATCGCTCAGCAAGCGCACATCAACCACCGCATGGGCGTGCCTTTGAAAGTCACCCTGCCGTTTGAGCTGTTCAAGAAAGCCAAATAAGCGCTGTGCGGCATGCCCAGCAGGGGGCTGATACCTGCGGTCCGGCCCAGCCGGTTCCGCAGCGTCCCCGGGTCGACATACTTTCGCGCACTGCGTTGTAGGGGCGTTCTTTCATGTTGTCCCAGCACCTGGATCCCATCGTTGCCATCACCACCGCGCCCGGCCGGGGAGCGGTCGGGATTGTTCGCCTTTCAGGGCGCGCGCTGGGGCCCTTGATACAAGCCTTGCTGGGGCGCGCGCTCCAACCGCGCGAGGCCACCTACTTGCCCTTTGCGGCGGCCGACGGCCAGCCCATTGACCACGGCCTGGCCCTGTACTTTCCGGCACCCCATTCGTACACCGGTGAAGACGTGCTGGAACTGCAAGGCCATGGTGGCCCGGTGGTGCTGCAACTTTTGTTGGCGCGCTGTCTGGCGGTGGCGCAGGCGCCGAACGCCGATGGTCAGGCCTGCCTGCCAGGCCTGCGCACCGCTCGGCCCGGTGAATTCACCGAGCGCGCTTTTCACAACGACAAGCTCGATCTCGCCCAGGCCGAGGCCGTGGCCGACCTGATCGACGCCAGCACCGAAGCGGCGGCACGCAGCGCGTCGCGTTCTTTGGCGGGCGCGTTCTCCGAGCGCATCCATGTGCTGCGCGACGCGTTGATCCGCTTGCGTATGCTGGTCGAAGCAACGCTGGATTTCCCGGAAGAAGAAATCGATTTTTTGCAGAAGGCCGATGCCAGCGGGCAGTTGCAGCGCTTGTGCGAAGCGGTGGCGGCCGTGCAGGCGCAGGCGCAGCAAGGCGCTCTGCTGCGCGACGGGCTCAAGGTGGTGATCGCGGGGCAGCCCAATGCCGGCAAAAGCTCGCTGCTCAATGCCCTGGCCGGCGCGGAACTGGCCATCGTCACCCCGGTGGCGGGCACCACGCGCGACGTGGTGCAGCAAACCATTCAGATCGAAGGCGTGCCGCTGCATGTCATGGACACGGCGGGTTTGCGCGACAGCCCCGACGTGGGCGAGGTGGAAAAAATCGGCATCGAGCGCGCCTGGAGCCAGATCGGTCAGGCCGATGCGGTGCTGTTTCTGCACGATCTCGGTCGAGCCGCGCAAGCGGACTACCAGTTGGCCGACCAGGCGATCGAGGCTGCGTTACCGGCGGGCGTGAGCGTGGTCCATGTGTGGAACAAGCTCGATCAGTGCGGTGAGTTGACGCTGCCGGATGGCGCCTTGGCCATATCCGCCAAGCGTGGCGACGGTTTGGAGCCGTTGCGCCAGCGCTTGCTTGCCGTGGCCGGCTGGGAGCACCAAAGCGAGGGTTTGTTCATGGCCCGGGAGCGCCATTTGCAGGCTTTGCGGCAGGTGCAAGTCCATTTGGTCGAGGCGCAAGCCTGGCTGATGGCCCAGGCCGAGCACCTGGACCTGCTGGCCGAAGAGTTGCGGCAAGCGCAGCAGGCCTTGGGCGAGATCACCGGAGAGTTCTCGGCCGACGATCTGCTGGGCGAGATTTTTTCCCGCTTTTGCATCGGGAAATAAGTACCAGCCCAGTGCCCGGCCTCTGACCCGGGGCCTATGGCCGCCGGAGCCTATCCCCCTTGGGGGAGAGCGCAGCCGGGCGTTGCGTTCGTTCGACATCTGCCACCGTCCATCTGTAAGCGGCGGTAAAACATGGATAGGCGCTCTATGCTGGCGGTTATCTTGCACCATGAATGCGGTTTTGCCCCATCCACTCCAAATGGACATCCAGTCGTTGGCCCAAGCCATGGCGCACAGCAGTGCGTTCGATGCCGTTCCGCTGAACTTGAACGAAGCTCAGTGGCAGGCCTTGGCGGACTATTTGCAGCCCATGGCTTTGCAGATGGGGCAGGTGCTGATCGAGCAGGGTGTCAAAGACCGCACCGTCTATTTCATTGAAAGCGGCAGCCTCACGGTGCACTACGAAGACAGCCGCGAGCGCATCCGCATCGCCGTGGTGGGACCGGGTTCCTTGCTGGGTGAAGGTTCCTTTTTCAGCCAGTTGCCGCGCAGTGCCACCGTGCACGCGGGCAGCGCCAGCAAACTCTGGTGTCTGACGCCGTTGCGCTTTCGCGAGCTGTCGGTGCGCCACCCGGTCAT
>NZ_JBFJMY010000297.1:0-5306 GCF_041633695.1 Hydrogenophaga sp. | reverse complement strand
GCTCCATTGCCGCGGTCGTGCGCTTCATCTCGCTGGAGGTGCCGCCGTTGTCGAGCCTGAACCTGCCCGACATCCTGAGCGAGTTGATCATGACCAAGCGAGGGTTGCTGCTGATGGTCGGCGCCACCGGTGCGGGCAAGACCACCACCCTGGCGGCCATGATCGACCACCGCAACGAAAACGCCAGCGGCCACGTGCTGACCATCGAAGACCCGATCGAATACGTCTACCGCAACAAAAAATCGGTGGTGAACCAGCGCGAGATCGGCCCCGATACCCAATCCTTGCAAATCGCCCTGAAGAACGCTTTGCGCCAGGCGCCGGACGTGATCCTGATCGGCGAAATCCGCGACCGGGAAACCATGTCGGCGGCCATTGCCTATGCCCAGTCCGGCCACCTGTGCCTGACCACCATGCACGCCAACAACAGCTACCAGGCGCTCAACCGCATCCTGAGTTTCTACCCGGTCGAAGTGCGGACCACCATGCTGGGCGATCTGGCTGCAGCCCTGCGCGCCATCGTGTCCCAGCGTTTGTTGCGCACCCACACCGGTGGGCGCGTACCCGCCATGGAGGTCATGCTCAATACCTCGCTGGTGGCCGACTTGATCGAAAAGGCCGATTTTTCCGGCGTGCGCGAGGCCATGGAAAAGTCCATGGCCGAAGGTTCACAGACGTTCGAGAAGGACTTGGCGCATCTGATCGCCGATGGCCTGGTGACCCGCAACGAGGGTATGGCACACGCCGATTCGCCCAACAACTTGTTGTGGCGTCTGCAAAACGACTTCAACGCCGTCAAAGCAACCGAAGAAGCCAAGCAGCAGGACGACGACCAGAGCGACAACGCCACCTTCACCGAGTTCACCTTCGACGTGAAATTCTGAATCCATGACCCCTACCCTGCGCCTGAGCGAAGAACTGATCGCCCGCCCCTCTGTCACCCCGAGCGACGAGGGCTGCCAGACGCTGATCGCCGATCGGTTGCGGGCGCTGGGCTTTGTGTGCGAGTCGCTGGACAGCGGACCCGAGCACTTCCGGGTGCGCAATCTCTGGGCCCATTTTTCCAGCGACCTTTCCGCGAAAAACCCCAAGCTGGTTTTTGCCGGCCACACCGACGTGGTGCCCACCGGCCCGCTCGGCGACTGGACCAGCGATCCCTTCGTGCCTACGCACCGCGACGGCAAACTGTATGGTCGTGGCGCCAGCGACATGAAAACCTCGCTCGCCGCCATGGTGGTGGCCTGCGAGGAATTTCTCGCGGCCCATCCACGGCCCGCCATCGACATCGCCTTTTTGCTCACCAGCGACGAAGAAGGGCCGGCCACCGACGGCACGGTGGTGGTATGCAACGAACTGAAGCGGCGCGGGGAACGCCTGGACTGGTGCATCGTGGGCGAACCCACCTCGGTCGAGCGCACCGGCGACATGATCAAGAACGGACGCCGCGGCAGCATGAGCGGCAAGCTCACCGTGTTGGGCATCCAAGGCCATATCGCCTACCCGCACCTGGCTCGCAACCCAATCCACCTCGCGGCACCTGCACTGGCCGAGCTGGCCGGCACCGAATGGGACGCCGGCAACGCCTACTTCCCGCCCACGAGCTGGCAGGTGAGCAATATCCACGGCGGCACCGGGGCGTCCAACGTGATCCCGGGTCAGGTGGTGATCGACTTCAACTTCCGCTTCTCCACCGAGTCCAGCCCCGAACAGCTGCAGCAACGGGTGCGCGACACCTTGCTGCGCCATGGGCTGGCAGAGGGCAGCGGCTACACGCTGGAATGGACCGTGAGCGGCCGCCCTTTTCTCACCGCGCCCGGCACGCTGGTGCACGCGGTGCAAAATGCCATACAGGCCGAAACCGGTTTGCAGACCGAGCTCTCCACCACGGGCGGCACCAGCGATGGGCGCTTCATCGCCCAGGTTTGTGAACAGGTGATCGAGATGGGGCCGCCCAACGCCACCATCCACAAGGTGGACGAATGCGTGGCGGTGCACGACATCGAACCGCTGAAGAACATTTACCGGCGCGTGCTGGAAAACCTGGCCCAGGCCGCCGCCTGAGAGGGGCGCTGCAAGCCCGCGTCTGCGCGGCCTGTGTCCACTCCCTGCCCGCAGAACAAAAGAACCGTTTCCCCATGTTATTGAAAGACCTCCTGGCCGAATCCGTGGCACGTTTAGACGCTGCCCAGTTGAGCTACGGCCATGGCACCGACAACGCACACGACGAAGCCGCCTGGCTGCTGCTGTGGCAGTTGGGCATGCCGCTGGACAGCGACCTGGACGCGCTGGCCGAACAAGCCGTGCCCGACGCGTCCGTGCAGGCCGTGGCCGCGCTGATCGCACGCCGCATCAACAGCCGTGTGCCTGCGGCCTACCTCACCCGCGAGGCCTGGCTGCAAGGCCTTGCCTTTTATGTGGACGAGCGTTGCATCGTCCCGCGCAGTTTTATTGCCGAATTGCTGATGGATGGCGACATCGACCCCTGGCTGGGCGAGCACACCCAGGACGTGCTGGACTTGTGCACAGGCAACGGCAGCCTGGCCGTGATCGCGGCCTTGGCCTACCCGGAGGTGCGCGTCACCGGTGCCGATATTTCCGGCGACGCACTGGCGGTGGCCCGCATCAATGTGCAACGGCACGGTCTGGAAGACCGTATAGCGCTGCTGGAATCGGATGGCCTGAGCGCCTGCCCCGGCCCCTGGGATTTGGTTCTGTGCAACCCGCCGTACGTCAATGCGCAGAGCATGAATGCCCTGCCTGATGAGTACCGCGCCGAGCCCACGCTGGCGCTGGCCGGCGGTACGGACGGCATGGATTTCATCCGCCTGCTGCTGCGCGACGCGGCGCGGCACTTGCGGCCCCACGGCGTGCTGGTGTTAGAAATAGGCAACGAACGCGCGCACTTCGAAGCCGCTTTCCCCCAGTTGGAGCCGGTCTGGCTCGCCACCAGCGCCGGCGAAGACCAGGTGCTGCTGCTCACCCGCGAGGCGCTCCCGGCCTAAGGTCTGGAGCGGTAGCGCGCACAGACCAGCGCCGAACCCGCACCGCCGGGCGGCGCCCCCTTTTGTTTTCTCTTATTTGCGAGCTTGAACCCCTTTCCATGATCACTCTGAAAAACCTGGTCCTTCGCCGCGGCGTGAAGGTGCTTCTCGACAACGCCTCGGTCACGCTCAATCCGGGTGAAAAAGTGGGCCTCGTGGGCCGCAACGGCGCCGGCAAATCCAGCCTGTTTGGCCTGCTCAACCACACCTTGCACGAAGACAAGGGCGACTTTTACGTGCCCGCGCAGTGGCGCATGGCCCAGGTGGCTCAGGACATGCCCGAGACCGACATGCCCGCGACCCAGTTTGTGATCGAAGGCGACGTGACCCTGCTGGCCGCCCAGCAAGAGGTGACGGCGTCGGAAGAAAGCGGTGACGGCGAGCGCATGGCCCACGCCTACATGGAGCTGCACGATGCCGGTGCGCACGACGCGCCAGCGCGGGCACAGGCCCTGATCCTGGGTCTGGGTTTTCGCACCGACGAACTCGACCGCCCGGTGAACAGCTTCTCCGGCGGCTGGCGCATGCGCCTGCAGTTGGCGCGTGCGCTGATGTGCCCCAGCGACCTGCTGCTGCTCGACGAACCGACCAACCACTTGGACCTGGACGCCCTGGTCTGGCTGGAAGCTTGGCTCAAGCGCTACGAAGGCACCATGCTGGTCATCAGCCACGACCGCGAATTTCTCGACGCCGTGACCGATGTGACGGTGCACATCAGCAACGCGCAACTCACCCGCTACGGTGGCAACTACAGCCGCTTCGAGGACATGCGCGCCGAGCAAATGAGCTTGCAGGCTTCGGCTTTTTCGCGCCAGCAAGAAAAAATGGCGCACCTGCAGAAATTCATCGACCGCTTCAAGGCCAAGGCCAGCAAGGCCAAACAGGCACAGAGCCGCGTCAAGGCGCTGGAGCGCATGGAAAAAATCGGCCCGGTGCTGGCCGATGCCGAGTTCAACTTCGAGTTCGCCGAGCCGCAAAACCTGCCCAACCCCATGCTGGCCATGCACCTGGCCAGCTTTGGCTACCCGCCCCGTGAAGCCGGTGGTGAACCCACCACCATCGTGCGCAACATCAGCCGCTCGGTGCTGGCCGGGCAGCGCATCGGCATTCTGGGCGCCAACGGCCAGGGCAAATCCACCGTGGTGAAAACCATCGCGCGCGACCTGCAACCCCTGGCGGGCCAGATCACCGAAGGCAAGGGTCTGAACATCGGCTACTTCGCGCAGCAAGAACTCGACGTGCTGCGACCAGCCGACACGCCACTGGAACACATGATCCGGCTGGTGCGTGAATGCACCGAACAGAGCCGGCTCAGCGGACAGGCCACGCGCGAACAAGATCTGCGCAGTTTTCTGGGCAACTTCAACTTCACCGGTGACCAGGTCAAACAAAGCGTGGGCAGCATGAGCGGCGGCGAAAAGGCGCGGCTGGTGCTGTGCATGATCGTCTGGCAACGCCCCAACCTCTTGCTGCTCGACGAACCCACCAACCACCTGGATCTGGCGACCCGGGAAGCCTTGTCCATGGCGCTCAACGAATTCGAGGGCACGGTGATGCTGGTCAGCCACGACCGGGCCTTGCTGCGCGCGGTGTGCGACGAATTCTGGCTGGTCTCGCGCGGTGGCATCGACCCCTTCGACGGCGATCTGGACGACTACCAGCGCTACTTGCTCGACGTGGCCAAACAATCGCGCGAAGAGCAGCGCCAGGAACAGCGCAACGCCGGCAAGAACGCCGCACCCGCGCCCGCCAAGGCGGTGGAGGCCCCCGCAGCCGCCACACCCGAACGCGGTGGCGAGCAGCGCCGCCAGGACGCACAAACCCGCCAGCAGATCACGGAGAAAACACGTCCGCTGAAACGGGAGCTGGAGCTGGCCGAAAAACGCCTGGCCGTTTTGAACGCCGACAAGGCGACCGTGGAGGCCAGCCTGGCCCAGACCCAGGCGCCGGCCCAGATCGCCGAGGACGGTCGGCGCCTGAAAAGCATCAACGACGAGATCGATACGCTGGAAGCCCGCTGGCTCGAACTGGGCGAGCAGATCGAACGCATCGCGTCCGCGTGAAGGCGCGCTGCCCGGGAGGCGTGGTGCACCAGCGCCACACCCGGGTGACGCCCCACACAGAGCGGCTTGCCGTTGTATGGATCTAGGGCCTGCGCTCGCCGCACGAGCGATTCTGTAGGTACAGTGCCAGGAACTTCATACGGCATTCCGCCGCCATTGCTCCCAACACCGAAAGGCAAGCCCTTCCATGATGTCCCTCATC
>NZ_JBFJMY010000296.1:0-5313 GCF_041633695.1 Hydrogenophaga sp. | reverse complement strand
GCTTGCTGGGCGGGGCTGGAGATCCTCACCAACGCGGTGGCGCGCCATGGGCTGGACCGCAAGGCGATCCGCGACTATGTGGCCGGCACCACGCACAAGACCATCGTGGGCGACATCCGGTTCGAAGGCAGCGAGAACAAGGGCACACCGGGCACGGTGAGCCAGTGGCAGAACGGCGAGTTCGAGGTGGTCTGGCCGCAGACCGTGGCGACGGCGAAGCTCAATCCCGCCAAACCGGCCTGGAACTAGGACCTCCCCGCGCCGCGCCTGCGGCGCGTCATCCCTCAAGGGGCGGTGCCTGCGGGCCGGTGAAGCCGGACCCGCAGCATCCTTGCCTGTGAAACCCACTCATCCGCATGTCCTTCTCCGCCTGGCTTGAACTCATTGCCTCCGGTCTCATCACCGGCGGTATTTACGCGTTGGTCGCGCTCGGGCTCAACCTGCAGTACGGCCTGATGCGCATCCTCAACATCGCGCACGGCGAGTTCCTGATGGTGGGTGCCTACCTCACCTGGATGGTGCAGACCTCGTTTGGACTGTCGCCGCTGTGGATGGTGCCGGTGTCCTTCGGCTTGCTGATGCTGCTGGGGATGGTGGTGCACTGGCTGTGCTTCCGCCGTCTCACCGCCACGTCGCCCAACCTCGACATCTTCGAAGCGCGTGGACTGATGGTGGCGTTCGGTCTGATGTTCCTGGTGCAAAACGTGGTGTCCTACATCTGGGGCGGCGACCTGCGCGGCTACGACTACCTGACCGACCCGGTGCACGTGGGCAGCGCACAGTTTGCGGCCAACAAGCTGCTGGTGTTTGCGCTGGCGCTGCTGTTCGCCGGGGCGCTCATCGTGCTGTTGCGCATGACCTTGCTGGGCAAGGGCGTGCGCGCGCTGATGCAGTCGCCGGTCGGTGCGCAGCTCGTGGGCATCGACACCAAGCGCCTGCACCCGCTGATGTTCGGCGTGGGTCTCGGCCTGTCGGGCGTGGCTGGCAGCTTGCTTTCCATGGCGTTCACGATCAGTCCTTCGATGGGCGAGCCTTATACGGTCACGGCGCTGATCGTGATCACGCTGGGTGGCTTTGGCAGCATGGGCGGCGCGCTCGCCGGTGGCCTGTTGCTGGGTGTGATCGAAGCCTTGGGCATGCACTTCACCAACCCCTCACTCAAGGCCTTGCTGAGCTACGTGGTCTTCATTGCCGTGCTGTTGCTGCGGCCCGAAGGTCTGTTTACCCGCAAAGGAAGGAAAGCATGACCCCCACGCTCATCACTGCGTGTATCGCTGCCCCCCGGGGGGGTGTTGGCCCCTTGGGGCGGCCCGGCGGAGCCAACGCATGACCCCGCGCCAACTGCTCGTCCGCGACCTGCTCGTGCTGTTCGGTCTCACAGGCTGGGGGCTCGCCGTGCCCGGCTTCGGCAGTGAGTTTGCCGTTTCCATGGCGCTCACTTGCCTGATGTACATCGCGCTGTCGTCCAGTTGGGCGCTGTTCTGCGGCAGCACGCGCTACCTGTCGCTGGCCACGTCTGCCTTCTTCGGCATCGGCGCCTATACCAGTGCGCTGCTGCTGGAGCAGGCCGCCTGGTGGCAGTGCATTGCCCTGGGCGCGCTCATTGCTGCGGCGGTGGCTGTGGTCATGGGCGCGGCGGTGCTGCACCTGCGAGGTACCTACTTTGCCGTGCTCACCTTCGGCATGACCGAGCTGATTCGCCATGCCATCAGCTACTTTGAAAAGACGGTCACCGGCACCGTGGGCCGCGTGCTGATGACGGTGCCCGATCGCGACACCATCTATTTCACGATGCTGGCGCTGGCGGTGATTGCGGTGGCGCTGTCGATTGGCGTGCGGCGCACGCGCTTTGGCCTGGCCATGCTCGGTATCGGCGCCGACGAGCAGCGCGCGCAGACCCTGGGCGTGAACACCCGCGTGATCAAGATCGCGGGCTTTGCGCTCACGGCGGCGGTGGCGGGCGCGGTGGGCGCGGCCATGTCGGTGCGCTGGACCTACATCGACCCGCACACCGTGTTCAACCCCTTCATCGGCTTTCAGACCGTGCTGATCGCGCTGATCGGTGGTGCCATGACGCTCTGGGGCCCGCTGATCGCCGCCATCGTCTTCAGCGTGCTGGCAGAGACCTTGCGCCTGCAGGTGCCGCAGCTCTACATGATGTCGCTGGGCTTGCTGCTCATTCTCTCGGTGCTGTACCTGCCCGGTGGCCTGGCCTCGCTGCGGGTTGAAACCTTCAAGGCCTGGTGGACCGCCAGCCGCGCCGGGTGGCAAGCGCTGCGCGACAAACTGAGTGGCGAGACCGCGCGGCGCAAGGCGCGTGAGAAAGACCTGAGGGAGCGCCGCCATGTGCTGTAACTTGAATCACCCCCGCCGCGCTGCGCGCGACCCCCTCAAGGGGGCGGTGCCTGCGGCCCGGCAAAGCCGGCTCAGCGGCACCCTTGGTTGGTGTAGCTGCATGCCGCGCATGCTTGCTCACCGAGTGGAAGGGCGACTGACATGACCACGCAAGCTCTGCTGGACGCCCGCGAAGTCACGGTGCGCTTCGGTGGCCTCACGGCGGTGGACGCCGTCAATACGGTGTTTGAAGCCGGTGAACTGGTCGGCATCATCGGCCCCAACGGCGCGGGCAAGACCACGTTTTTCAACGCCATCTCCGGGGTGACCAAACCCACCAGCGGGCGCCTGCTGGTCAACGGGCGCGATCTGAGCGGGCAAGGGCCGCACCGCTTTGCGGCCAGCGGTCTGGCCCGCACCTTCCAGACCCCGCGTGTGTTTGGCGACATGCGGGTGCGCGACAACATCGACTTCGGTTTGAAGTTCGCCGGCCGCCGGCCACGCAAATACATCTTCTGGGGCGAAGAGGCTTCGGTGCCCTGGGCGCTGCGCACGGCCGACAGCATCCTGGCCCTGATCGGCCTCACCGCCCAGGCCGATCTGCCGGCTTCTGCCATCACGCCCTCGCAACAACGGCTGCTGGAGATCGGCATGGCGCTGGCCACGCGGCCGCGCCTGCTGCTGCTCGACGAAGTGGCCGCCGGCCTGACCGAGGCCGAGCTGGAAGCCATGGCCCAACTGATCCGCCGCCTGCGCGACGAGCTGGACCTGACGGTGGTCTGGATCGAACACGCCGTGACCACGCTGCTGCGCCATGTGGAGCGCGTGATCGTGCTGCACGAAGGCCGCAAGATCGCCGACGGCACGCCGTCCGAAGTGGTGCGCAACCCGGAAGTGATCGAGGCCTACCTGGGCGACGAGATGGTTGAGGAGGCCGCCGCATGATGTGGTACCGCAAATCCCCCTTCACGCTGGGTGGTGGCAGCCAGGCACAGCTCAAGGTCGATGGTCTGTCCGCTGGCTACGGTGGCTTCCTCGTGCTGCGCGACCTGCAGCTCGAAATTCTCCCGGGCCTCACTGTGGTGCTGGGCCCCAACGGCGCGGGCAAGACCACGCTGCTCAAGGCGATCAACGGCCTCATTGCGCGCAGCGGCGTGGTCACGCTCGATGGCCAGGACCTGCCCGAGAAGACCCACGAGATCGTGCAAGCCGGTGTGGCCCTGGTGGCCGAGGGGCGGCAGCTGTTTCCGCAGATGACGGTGCTGGAAAACCTGGAGCTGGGCGGCTGGCTGGCACCGAAGGCCGAGCGCCCGCGCCGCATCGAACAGGCGTTTGTGGATTTCCCGAAGTTGCGCGACCGCGCCCACCAGATGGCCGGCACCATGAGCGGCGGCGAGCAGCAGATGGTGGCGGTGGCGCGCGCCATGATGAGCGCGCCGCGCCTGCTCATGCTCGACGAGCCCTCGCTGGGCTTGGCGCCCAAGATGGTGGACGAGCTGCTTGGCATTGCGCGCCGCATTGCCGACGCAGGCACCACGGTGCTGATGGTCGAGCAGAACGTGAAGAAGGCGCTGGCCGTCGCCGATCGCGGCTACGTGCTGGAGCGGGGCACCCTGGTGGCGAGCGGGCCGGCGAAGCTGCTGGCGCGTTCCAGCGTCATCCGCGAGGCGTATCTCGGCGCGGGCAAAGACCCCGCCAACAAGGCCGCCACCACCACGATCGATGTGGCGAATCGGCGCAAGGCCCTGGCCGCAAACACCTAGCAACCGCTGTATCCGAATCCAACGCCATCGACACTGATCCCGTCCACCCGCCCACCCGTTCGCCCTGAGCTTGTCGAAGGGCCCGCCCACCCCGTGGCGTGCAGGCTTCGACAGGCTCAGCCCAAACGGCTTCCATTCAACCCCAAGGAGAACCCCCATGTCCGATCTGTCCATGCTCATCAATGGCCTGAAAGTCACCGCCGGAAAAGGCGCTACTTTCGAGCGCCGCAACCCGCTGGATGGCAGCGTCGCCACCCGGGCGCCCGCTGCCTCGCCCGCCGATGCCGTGATGGCGGTTGAGGCCGCTGCCGAAGCCTTCAAAACCTGGAGCGAAACCGGCCCCAGCGCGCGCCGTGCACTGTTGCTCAAAGCCGCCGACGCGCTGGAAGCCAAGACACCGCAGTTCGTCGAAGCCGTGCCGGCCGAGACCGGTGCCACCGGCATGTGGGCCGGCTTCAACGTGATGCTGGCCGCCGGCATGATCCGCGAGGCGGCATCGCTCACCACCCAGGTGGCGGGTGAAGTGATCCCGTCGGATGTGCCCGGTTCGCTCGCCATGGCCGTGCGCCAGCCGGCCGGTGTGGTGCTGGGCATCGCGCCGTGGAACGCGCCCATCATCCTGGGCGTGCGCGCCATCGCCACGCCGCTGGCCTGCGGCAACACCGTGATTTTCAAAGGCAGCGAAAACTGCCCGCGCACCCATGCCCTGATCGTTGAAGCGTTTGAAGACGCGGGCTTTCCGCCCGGTGTGGTGAACTACATCACCAATGCCCCGGCCGACGCCGGCGCCGTCGTGGAAGCCATGGTGGCGCACCCGGCGGTGCGCCGCGTGAACTTCACCGGCTCCACCAAGGTCGGCAAGATCATCGCCGCCACCTGCGCGAAATACCTCAAACCCGTGGTGCTGGAGCTGGGCGGCAAGGCGCCCATGGTGGTGCTCGACGATGCAGACATCGAAGACGCCGTCAACGGCGCGGCCTTTGGCTGCTTCGCCAACAGCGGCCAGATCTGCATGAGCACCGAGCGCCTCATCGTCGACCAGAAAATTGCCGACGAGTTTGTGAAGAAGTTCGGCGACAAGGCCCGCGCGCTGCCCCTGGGCGACCCGCGCAAGCCCGAGCCGGTGGTGCTGGGCTCGGTGATCGGCATGGGCACGGTGGACCATTGCAACGCGCTGATCGACGACGCCTTGGCCAAAGGCGCCAAGCTGGTCTGT
>NZ_JBFJMY010000295.1:0-5324 GCF_041633695.1 Hydrogenophaga sp. | reverse complement strand
TGGTGCTGCCGGTGCTGGTGGCCGGTGTCGCCATCTGGGCCGCGCCGCACCAGTTCCCGCTCGCCGTGCAGGCCGCGCTCAGTGTGGCCGTGGTCACCGTCTACGGACCTTTGGTGTACCGCGTGGCCTACCAGTCGCTGGAGAGCGCCACGCCCCTGGTGTTGCTGATCGTCTCGGTCGGGGTGCACTTCACCATGACCGGCCTGGGTCTGCTGTTCTTCGGCGCCGAGGGTTTTCGCAACCCGCCCTTCTGGGACGAGCGCTACAGCATCGGACCGGTCATGCTGTCGGGCCAGGCCATCATCACCGCACTGGCCACGCTCGCCTTGATCGTCTTGCTCTGGCTGTATTTCGAGCGCTCGTTGCGCGGCAAGGCCTTGCGCGCCACCGCCGTCAACCGCACAGGCGCGCGGCTGATGGGCATTTCTTCACAAGCCTCGGGCCAGCTCACCTTCACCATGGCCGCCTTCATCGGCGCGCTCTCGGGCCTTTTGATCGGTCCCACCACCACCGTGTTCTACGACTCGGGCTTTCTGATCGGCCTCAAAGGTTTCGTGGCGGCCGTGGCTGCTGGCTTGTCCAGCTACCCCGGTGCGCTGGTGGCGGCGCTCTTTGTCGGCGTCATCGAAGCTTTTGGTTCGTTCTGGGCCAGCGCCTTCAAGGAAGTCATTGTGTTCACACTGATCCTGCCGGTGCTGCTGTTCCGTTCCTTGCGCAGCACCCACTCAGACGAAGACCACTGACATGTTGAAACTTCAAAACATGGGCCTGCTGGTCCTGGCCGCAGCCATTCCCCTGATCGCCGTGCTGCCCCTGCCCGACTTCTGGATCACCCAGCTCAACTACATCGGCATGTACAGCATGACGGTGCTGGGCCTGGTGCTGCTCACCGGCGTGGGCGGCCTCACCTCGTTCGGGCAGGCAGCGTTCGTCGGTATTGGTGCCTACACCACGGCCTGGCTCACGCTGAACACGGGGCTCTCGCCCTGGCTCACGCTGTTCGTCGGCATCGGGCTCACGGCCGCCAGTGCTCTGGTGGTGGGCCTCATCACTTTGCGCATGTCGGGCCATTACCTACCGCTGGCCACC
This sequence comes from Hydrogenophaga sp., assembly GCF_041633695.1. Taxonomy (GTDB): domain Bacteria; phylum Pseudomonadota; class Gammaproteobacteria; order Burkholderiales; family Burkholderiaceae_C; genus Hydrogenophaga. Next base: position 4,235 of record NZ_JBFJMY010000295.1, on the reverse strand, counting down.
ATCGCCTGGGGCCTGTCGCTCTACTACCTCATGGGCAACCTCGATGCCCTGGGCAAGTACGACGGCCTGCTCGGCATCCAAAGCCTGTCCATTGGCGACTTCGACCTGGGTCAGGGCCGCCCCTTCTTCGTGTTGACCTGGGTCTTGCTGCTGGCGTTTGCGGCCGGCATGCTGCACTTGCTCGACTCGCGGGCCGGGCGCGCCATCCGCGCGCTCAAAGGGGGCTCGCAGATGGCCGAAGCCATGGGCATCAGCACCTTGCGCTACAAGGTCACCATCTTCGTGCTGGCGGCGGTCCTGGCTTCGGTCGCTGGCTGGTTGCTGGCGCACTTCCAGCGCACGGTCAACCCGTCCGCGTTCGGTTTGAAAATGGGCATCGAATACCTGTTCATGGCCGTGGTTGGCGGTGTGGGCCATGTCTGGGGTGCCATCGTCGGCGCAGGACTGATCCGTGTGCTCGAAGACCAGCTGCAGGTGTTGTTGCCCAAGCTGATCGGCACCAGCGGCAGCTACGAGGTGATCGTGTTCGGCATCACCCTGGTCATGGTGCTGAAGTACCTGCCCGAAGGCCTGTGGTCGCTGGTGGGTCGGCACATGCCCAAGCGCCCGCGCCCGGTGGACTGGATCCATGCCGCCGCGCTGCCCGAGCGGCCCAAACCCGCCACCAACGATCTGGTGCTGGACGTGCAGGCGATCCGCAAAGAATTCGGTGGTCTGGTTGCGGTGAACGACATCGGCTTCCAGATCCGTGCCGGACAAATCGTCGGCCTGATCGGTCCCAATGGCGCGGGCAAATCCACCACCTTCAACCTCATCACCGGGGTGCTGGCCGCCACCAGTGGCGGGGTGGTGTTCCAGGGCGAAGCCATTGCGGGCAAAGCCTCGCGCGAAATCGCCCGCCTGGGTCTGGCGCGCACGTTCCAGCACGTGAAGATGATCCCGGAGATGACGGTGTTGGAAAACGTGGCCCTGGGTGCGCACACCCGTGGCCACAAGGGCGTGCTGCCGGCCATGCTGCGCGCCAACCGCCAGGAAGAGCAACGCTTGTTCCGCGAGGCGCAGCGCCAGCTTGAGCGCATTGGCATGGGCGAGTACCTGCACGAACTGGCCGGCAACCTGGCCATGGGTCCGCAACGCCTGATGGAGATCGCCCGCGCCCTGTGTGTCGATCCGGTGCTGCTGCTGCTCGACGAACCCGCCGCCGGCCTGCGCCACCAGGAAAAGCAGGCCTTGGCCGATGTGCTGCGCCAGCTCAAAAACGAAGGCATGAGCATTCTGCTGGTGGAGCACGACATGGACCTGGTGATGCAGATCTGCGACCACCTGGTGGTGATGGAGTTCGGCACCTTGCTGACCCAAGGGCCGCCAGCGCAAGTCCAACAGGACCCGAAAGTGCGCGCCGCCTATCTCGGCACGGAGCACTGATGGGTGCCGAAAGCACCCCCCGCGCCGCCTGCGGCCCTGCAAGGCCAACCCTGCGGCACCTCTGGAACGATTCTTCTCTCGCGCCGCTCATCGCGGCACACTGCGGAGCCACATCATGAGCACCCCTCTTCTTCAAGTCCAAGGTCTGCGCGCCGGATACGGCCGCGCCGAGGTGCTGCACGGCATCGACATCCAGGCCGACCAAGGCAGCGTGATCACGGTGATCGGCCCCAATGGCGCTGGCAAATCCACCCTGCTCAACACCCTCATGGGCATTTTGCCCGGCCAGGGCAGCATCCGGTTCCGGGGTGAAGACATCACCACCCTCACGCTCGAAGAGCGTGTGATGAACGGCATGGCTTTGGTGCCCGAGAAGCGCGAGCTCTTTGGCACCATGCCGGTGGAAGACAACCTGCTGCTGGGTGGCTTTCGCCAGATGCGCATGGGCAACCCGAAATGGCGCCAGCGGCTGGACGATGTGTACGACATCTTCCCGCGTCTGCAGGAGCGGCGCGCCCAACTCGCGGGCACGCTGTCGGGCGGCGAACGCCAGATGCTGGCCGTGGGCCGCGCCCTGATGTCGCGCCCCGATCTGCTGATGCTGGACGAGCCCAGCCTGGGTCTGGCACCGCTGATCGTGCGCGAAATCTTCAACATCATCGACACCTTGCGCCAGACCGGTGTGACCACTGTGTTGGTGGAGCAGAACGCCCGCGCGGCGCTGCAAGTGGCCGACCACGGCTATGTGCTCGAAATGGGTGAGCTCAGCGCCCAAGGCCCCGCCCGCGAACTGGCGAGCGACCCGCGCGTGATCGAAACCTACCTGGGCGCGACGCGCCCGACCGCAGCGGCCTGAACGCCGCGCAAAGACCACCGGCATGACCCCATACCCTCCCCACACCGACGACCACGCCTTTGTCTTGTTCGAGGTGCTGCGCGCACCGCAAACCCTGGCGCCGCTGGCCGCCATGGCCGAACACGCCGACCCCGATCTGCTGCGCCAGGTGGTGGACGAAGCGGCCAAATTCGTGGGCGAAGTGATCTCGCCGCTCAACCGCGCAGGCGATGAAACCGGTGCGCGCTGGCACGCCGGCGCCGTCACCATGCCTGCGGGTTTCCGCGACGCCTACCAGGCTTTCTGGCAGGCCGGCTGGCCCTCGCTGGCCTGCGCGGTCGAGGACGGGGGCCAGGGTCTGCCCACGGTGCTGGAGGCTGTGCTGTACGAAATGCTCAGCGGTGCCAACCACGGCTGGACCATGGCTCCGGGTCTGCTGCACGGCGCCTACGAGTGCATCAAACACCACGGCTCGCCCGACCTGAAGGCCCGCTACCTGGAAAAAATCGCCACCGGCGAATGGCTGGCCACCATGTGCCTGACCGAGCCCCAGGCGGGCAGCGACCTGGGCCTGGTGCGCACCAAGGCCGTGCCGCTACCGGACGGGCGTTTCGCCTTGAATGGGACCAAGATTTTCATCTCGGGCGGCGAGCACGATCTCAGCGACAACATCGTGCACCTGGTGCTGGCCCGCCTGCCCGATGCACCGCCCGGACCCAAAGGGCTTTCGCTCTTTCTGGTGCCCAAGTTTTACGACGGCGATGGCGCAGCGCCGCCCCAAGCCAAGCCAACCGACTTGGGGGGCAGCGACGTACACGCCGTGACGAGCGTGGGGGCCAGCACCCGGCGCAGCGCGGTGCACTGCGAACGCATCGAAGAAAAAATGGGCCTGCACGGCAGCCCCACCTGTGTGATGCGCTTCGACGATGCGGCGGGCTGGATCGTGGGCGAACCGGGCAAAGGCCTGAACGCCATGTTCGTGATGATGAACGCCGCACGCCTGCACGTGGGCTTGCAAGGCATAGGCTTGCTGGACGCGGCCTGGCAAAAGGCCGACGCCTACGCGCAGGAGCGCCGCCAGATGCGCGCGCCCGGCAGCACCAGCAAGACGGGCCAGGCGGACGCCATCGAACGGCACCCCGCCATGCGCCGCATCCTGGACGCGCAGCGCGCCTGGATCGACGCCGGGCGGGTGATCGCCTACCGCACCGCGCTGGAGCTCGACGTGCAGAAACACCACCCCGACGCAGACCGCCGTGCGGCTGCCGCACGCTGGTGCAGCCTGGTCACGCCGGTGCTCAAGTTGGCCTGGACCGAACAGGCTTTTCACGGCGGCAGCGCCTGCCTGCAGGTCTTGGGCGGCCACGGTTATGTGCGCGAATGGGGCATTGAGCAGCACGTGCGCGATGCCCGTGTGGCCATGATTTACGAAGGCACGAACGAAATCCAGGCGATCGACCTGCTGTTGCGCAAAGTCCTGCCCGATGGCGCGGCCGCGCAGCAGGCCTTGCTGCACGGGCTGATGGCCGAGCTCGACCACAGCCCGCAGGCCGAACGCACCCGGCAAGCCCTGGAGCGCTTCGGCAATTTTGTCCAGAACCGCTTGCTGCCACAAACCCAGGCCGAACAGGCCCCGGCGGACCGGGCGCACTGGCTGGCCGACGACTACCTGCGCGCCCTGGCGCTGCTGCTCATGGCGTGGGCCTGGTCGCGCATCGCGGCCACACCTGGCGCCGACGCGGCGCGCTGGCGTGGGGCTGAAAACGGCTTCTGGCGCTGGGTCTGGCCCGAATTCGAAATGCGCATGGCCATGCTGGAAGCCGGCCTGGCGTGCGACTGATCCGCCGAAAAACGCCCCAGACCACCGCGCTATCCTTGCACCATGTCTGAGAACTCCATCGCCAACGCCATGCGCCGCAACAGCGCACCGCGCAAATCCGCGCCAGCCGAGCCAGCCGTGGTGACCGGAGCCGAC
>NZ_JBFJMY010000294.1:0-5328 GCF_041633695.1 Hydrogenophaga sp. | reverse complement strand
TGGAACTCTCGCCGCTGGCGGCCTGGGATCAGTATGGCAACGAGGTGCCGGGTGCGGGCATCGTCTCCGGCGTCGGGATGGTGGCCGGGCGGCCCTGCATGTTCATTGCCAACGATGCCACCGTCAAGGGCGGCTCGTTCTTCCATGAAACCGTCAAAAAACACATACGGGCGCAGGAGATTGCCCAGCGCCTGCGCCTGCCCTGCTTGTACCTGGTGGATTGCGGCGGCGCCTTTCTGCCGGAGCAGGACCGCGTGTTTCCCGACAAGGACCACTTCGGCAACAGCTTCCACCGCCAGTGCCGCATGTCGCAGGCCGGCCTGCCGCAGCTCTCGGCCGTGTTCGGCGGCTGCACCGCGGGCGGCGCCTACATTCCCGCGCTGTCGGACGAAGTGGTGATGGTGCGCGGTAACGCACGCATTCATCTGGGTGGCCCGTCCATCGTCAAGATCGCGATCAACGAAGTGGTCGACGGCGAAACCCTGGGCGGCGCGGAGATGCACAGCCGTGTCTCCGGTGTCAGCGACCACCTGGCCGAGGACGAGCATCAGGCGCTGGCCATGCTCCGTCAGATCGTCGCCAGCCTGCCGCCCGAGCCGCCCATGGTGCCGCCGCTGCCGCCCAGCGCACCACGTTACGACCCGATTGAGCTCGATGGCGTCGTACCGGTCGACCCCAAACAGCCCTACGACGCGCGCGAAATCATTGCGCGGCTGCTCGACGGCAGCGCTTTCCACGAGTTCAAACCGTTGTGGGGAGATACGCTGGTGACCGGCTTTGGCGCGATCCACGGCCAGCCGGTCGCCATCCTCGCCAACAACGGCGCGCTGCTGGCCGAGTCGGCCCTGAAGGGCGCGCATTTCATCGAACTGGCCAACCAGCGCGGAGTACCGCTGCTGTTTTTGCAGAACATCCCCGGCTTCATGGTTGGCACCGAGGCCGAGCGTGGCGGTATTGCCAAGCACAGCGCCAAGATGGTGTATGCCATGGCCTGCGCGCGCGTGCCCAAGCTCACGTTGGTGGTTGGCGGCTCTTATGGCGCCGGCAACTACGGCATGTGCGGCCGCGGCTTTGAGCCCGAATTCCTGTTCGCCTGGCCCAGTGCCAGAGTTGCCACGATGAGCGCCGACATTGCCAGCAACGTGATGGTCGAGCTGGCGCGCTCTAACTTGCGCGGCCCGGCTGATGAGGCGCGGCTGCTGGATATCGAACGCAGGGTACGCGAGCAGTACGCGCGCCAGAGCGATCCCTATTACGCCACCTCCCGGCTGTGGGACGACGGTCTGATCGAACCCTCGGCCTCGCGCGATGTGCTGGGCCTGGCGCTGGCGCTGGCGGCGCGCCGTGCGTTGCCGAGTACGGCAACCCCTGTTTACCGCATGTAAGAGAACCTCTATGAACACCCCCACCTACGAGACCCTGCAACTGGTCGTCGACGCGCGCGGCGTGGCCCGCCTCACGCTCAACCGCCCCGACACTCATAACGCGCTCAACGCCACCCTGATCAGCGAGCTGCGCCGTGCCGTCGATTGGCTGGCCGCAGCGCCGGGCGTGCGCGCGGTGGTGCTCACCGGCACCGGCAAGACCTTTTGCGCGGGTGGTGACCTGGGCTGGATGCAGGACAACATGAAAAAGAGCCGGACCGAGCGCGTGGGCGAAAGCGGCGATCTGGCGCTCATGCTGCGCGCCCTGAACGAGCTGCCTATGCCCGTCATTGGCCGCATCAATGGCCCCGCGTATGGCGGCGGAGTCGGCATGATCTCGGTCTGCGACATCACGATCGCGGTCGATACCGGCATCTACTCGCTGACTGAGGTGCGCCTGGGCCTGCTGCCGGCCAATATCGCGCCCTACGTCGTGGCGCGCATGGGTGAAGCCAACGCCCGGCGCACCTTCCTGACGGCGCGCCGCATGAGCGCGGCAGAGGCGCAGCGCCTGGGCCTGCTCTCAGAAGTGGTGGCGGCCGATCAGCTCGACGCGGCCATTGAACGCGAACTCGCCGACCTGCTGCAGTGCGCGCCCGGCGCGGTGGCGGCCACCAAGAAGCTTGTGGCCTATGTGCAGGCGCACGATCTGCCCACCAACATGATCTACACCGCTGACAAGCTGGCCGACGCCTGGGAAACCGAAGAAGGGTGCGACGGCATCGCTGCCTTTTTTGGCAAGCGGCTGCCGATGTGGCGGCAGGTCTGAGTGTTGGCATGAAGGCGTGCGACTGATGTTTAACACCCTCCTGATTGCCAATCGCGGGGAGATCGCCTGCCGCATCGCCCGCACCGCGCGCCGCATGGGCCTGCGCACGGTGGCGGTCTATTCCGAAGCCGACCGCGAGGCGCTGCACGTGGCCCTGTGCGATACGGCCGTGCGCATCGGAGCGCCGGAGGCCGCGCGCAGCTACCTTGATGCCGCTGCCATCGTGGCCGCGGCGCGTGCCGCCGGTGCGCAGGCCATCCATCCGGGCTACGGCTTTTTGTCGGAAAGCCTGGCCCTGATTGACGCCTGCGAAGCCGTCGGGCTCATTTTTGTGGGTCCCTCGCGCGAAGCGATCCGGCGCATGGGCTCGAAGATCGAATCCAAGCGCATCGCGCTCGGAGCCGGCGTGCCGGTGGTGCCGGGCTACCACGCCGACGACCAGGACTCTGCGGTCTTGCAGGCGGCGGCCGGGGGCATCGGCTACCCGGTGCTGATCAAGGCCTCGGCCGGCGGCGGCGGCAAGGGCATGCGGGTGGTGCGCAGCGCGGCTGACTTCTCGGCCGCGCTGGATACCGTGCGACGCGAAGCAAAGGCTTCGTTCGGCGACGACCGCGTGCTGCTGGAACGCTACCTCGACGAGCCACGCCACCTCGAAGTGCAGTTGCTGGGCGACAAGCACGGGCATCTGGTCCATCTGTTCGAGCGTGAATGTTCGATCCAGCGCAACCACCAGAAAGTGATTGAGGAAGCGCCCGCGCCGCACCTGCCTCCCGCAGTGCGCGAGGCCCTGTTTTCGCACGCACTGACGATCGGGCACGCCATGGGCTACGACAGCACCGGCACCATCGAGTTCATCCACGACAGCCGCAGCGGCGACACCTTCTTTCTGGAAATGAACACCCGGCTGCAGGTCGAGCACCCAGTGACCGAGTTGACGGTCGGTATTGATTTGGTCGAATGGCAGCTGCGGGTGGCCACTGGTGAGCCGCTCGGCTTCGCCCAGCCGGACCTGTCGCAGCGCGGCTGCGCGATCGAGGCGCGAGTCTGCGCGGAGAATCCGGCGGCGGGTTTTGCGCCCGAGATCGGCGCCCTGATCGACTACCGCGAGCCGCGCGGCGAGGGCGTCCGGGTCGACAGCGGCGTACGCAGCGGCAGTCAGGTGACGCCCTATTACGACTCCATGCTGGCCAAGGTGATTGCCCATGCCGACGACCGGCCGACCGCCGCACGGCGGCTCGCCACGGCATTGGACAACACGGTGCTGCTCGGCGTGCACAGCAACCTCGGTTTTCTGGCCGATCTGCTGCGCCACGACCACTTCGCGCAAGTACTCACCACACACTACATCGAACGCGCCTTTCCCGCAGGCTGGCAGCCGCGCGCGGACGATGGGCTGGCCATCGCCGCTGCCGCCGTGCACGGCGTGCTGACCCAGCAGGCGGCGGCCGGGCGCTCGGCCTGGCAGTCGCTCGGGGCCTGGCGCGCGTCCGGCGCCGGGAGTGGCACTGGCAGCACGCAGGTGCTGCTCGAAGACGAGCAGCGCTGCGTGCATGAAGCCAGCGTGTCGCCGTTGGGCGAAGGCTGGCGCGTGCGCGTCGGCGATCTGGAGCTGAACCTGGGAGCGACGCTAACCGGCGACACCCTGGCGTTGCAGCACGACGGCCTGACGGTGCGCTTCACGTTGGCGCTGGAACAGCACGCTACGCAGGGCAAACGCGTGTGGCTGGCCGGGCCGGGCGGCACGTGGGCCTGGCGCCGGCTCGACCGCTGGCAGCGCGCACTCAAGGGCGCGGCGTGCGCCGATGATGAGCGGGGCGGCAATCGCCTGCTCGCGCCCATGCCCGGTCTAGTGACGCAGGTGCAAATCAGTGTGGGCATGACGGTGAACGCGGGCGACACGCTGGTGCAGATGGAGGCAATGAAGATGGTGCACACGCTCAGCGCGCCCGCGGCGGGCCGGGTCAGCGAGTTGCGTTGCCGCGTCGGTGACGCGGTGCGCGGTGGCGATGTGTTGGTAATCATGGAAGCAATGGAATCTGAGGAAAGGCAATGAACGAGCCGATTTATTTTGACGAGCAACACCGGCAGTTCCGGGACAACCTGCGCCGCTTTGTCGAGCAGGAGGTGGTGCCACAGGCAGCGCCCTGGGAAGAGGAAGGCATGGTGCCGCGTGCGGTGCTGAGAAAAATGGGTGAGCTCGGCTACCTCGGCGTGCGTTACGCCGAGCAATACGGCGGCTCGAATCTTGACACGGTGTACAGCGCGATCCTGGCCGAAGAACTCGGCCGTTCCACGTACGGCGGCTTTGCCGTGACGGTGATGGTGCACACCGACATGGCCTCGCCGCACCTGGCCAACTTTGGCACGCCAGAGCAGCTCGCGCGCTACCTGCCCGCCATCATCTGCGGCGAGAAGATCTGTGCCGTGGCGGTCACTGAGCCCGATGCAGGCTCTGACGTGGCTGGCATCCGCACCCGCGCGGTGCGCGACGGAGACCACTGGGTTATCAATGGCAGCAAGATGTTCATCACCAACGGCGTGCATGGTGACGTGTACTTCGTCGCCGCCAAGACCGACCCGACGGCCAAGGGCTCGCGCGGTATCTCGATCTTCATTGTCGAGAAGGGTACGCCGGGCCTTCGAGTCGGGCGCGCGTTAAAGAAAAGCGGCTGGCTGTGCAGCGACACCGCCGAACTGGTGTTCGAAGATTGCCGCATCCCGGCCGCCAATCTGCTGGGCGAAGAGAACAAGGGCTTCTACCAGATCATGCGCAATTTCCAGAACGAGCGCATGGTGCTGGGTGCGCAGATGATGGGCGAAGCCGCGCGTGCGATCGAGCTGACGCTGGCCTATGTGCGCGAGCGCAAGGCCTTCGGCGCCACGCTGTGGGACAAGCAGGCGATCCGCCAGCGCCTGGCCATGCGGGCAGCGCAGGTCGAGGCGGCCCGTCAGTTGGTTTACCACGCTGCCTGGCTCGATGCGAAGGGGCGCGAGTGCGTCAAGGAAGTGTCGATGGTCAAGGCGCTGTGCGGCGAGCTGCTCAACGACGTGGTCTATGACTGTCAGCAGTTCCACGGTGGCGCTGGCTATATGCGCGAGACGCCGATCGAGCGCATGGTGCGCGACGCCCGTGTC
>NZ_JBFJMY010000293.1:0-5330 GCF_041633695.1 Hydrogenophaga sp. | reverse complement strand
GGCCGACCTCGGCGCCCTCGGCTCGATGGCAGGTGCCTCATCGGGCGCGGGTCTGCCTGCGTCTTCTGCGGGCCTGTTCGGCGGTCAACTGCAAGGCTCCGCCACACCCAAGGTCGCGGCCAGCACACTGGGCGACCGCAGCCTCACGCTGCCCAAGGGCACGGCCTTCACCTGCGCCCTCAAAACCAGGGTGATCAGTGCCACCTCAGGCCTGGTGGGCTGCCAGGTTCAGCGCAACGTGTACGGCGACAACGGGCGCGTGCTGCTGATCGAACGCGGCTCGCACCTGGACGGCGAGTACCGCATCTCGTCGGTCCGCCCCGGCATGGTCCGCATACCGGTGTTATGGACCCGGGTGCGAACACCCCATGGCGTGACGGTGGACATTGAGTCGCCCGGCACCGGCCAACTCGGCGAGTCCGGCATTGATGGTTACGTGGACAACCGCTGGGGTGAACGCATCGGCGCCGCCATGCTGCTCTCGCTGATCGACGATTCGGTCAAGCTGCTGATCCAGAACCAGACGCAAGACCAGCAGGCCGACACCATCGTCCTGCCATCCACCACCGACAACACCAGCAAGCTGGCCGAGAAGGTGCTGGACAGCACCATCAACATCCCGCCCCTGCTGTACCAGAACCAGGGCGGCATCGTCGGCATCTACGTCGCCCGCGACGTGGACTTTTCCTCGGTCTACGAACTCCAGCCGCGGGAAAGGTGAAAGCGATGAACACCCTGCCCGGCATTGAAGAAGACCCGCTCGACGGCTGGTGCGGCGACGCGACCTCGGTGGTGGAGTTCCTGCGCCCGCTGCGCGAAGAGCTGGACGCCCCAGGCGTGCTGGAGGTCTGCGTGAACCGCCCCGGCGAGCTGCAGGTGGAAACCGTGAACGGTTGGCAAGCGGTCAACGCACCGGCCATGACCCAGGAGCGTTGCCTGTCTCTGGCCACGGCGCTGGCCACCTACTGCGACCAGCAGATCAACCAGGAACGCCCGCTGCTGTCGGCCACTCTGCCCACTGGCGAGCGCATCCAGTTCGCCATACCACCCGCAGTGCCACGCGGCACCGTGTCCATCACCATCCGCAAGCCGTCGAACGTGGTGCTCCGGCTGAGTGACTTCGAGCAAGACGGCTTGTTCGGCCGCGTAGGCGAAAAGGTCGCCGCACCGAATCCGGAGCACAACGACGGCCTGCAGCCCTTTGAGCGCGAACTGCTGGCCTTGAAGGCCGCTGACCGTTACGCCGACTTCATGCGCCTGGCCGTGCGCCACCACCGCACCATCGTGGTCAGCGGCAAAACCGGCTCGGGCAAGACCACGTTCATGAAAGGCCTGGTCGAAGAGGTGCCGAAACACGAGCGCCTGATCACCATCCAGGACACCGCCGAACTCACCTTGCCCAACCACCCCAACGTGGTTCACCTTTTCTACAGCAAGGACGCCCAGGGCACGGCGCGGGTCACCGCCAAGTCTTTGCTCGAAGCCTGCCTGCGCATGAAGCCAGACCGCATCTTCCTGGCCGAGTTGCGCGGTGAAGAGTGTTTCTCGTTCATCCGGCTGGCCGCCTCGGGCCACCCGGGCAGCATCACCAGTGTGCACGCCGGCAGCTGCGATCTGGCGCTGGAACAGATGTCGCTGATGATCCGCGAAAGTGGCGCGGGTGGCGGCCTGCGCATGGACGAGATCAAAGGTCTGCTGCGCATCGTGATCGATGTCATCGTGCAGTTCGACCGTGACGAACGGGGCCGATTCATTGCCGATGTGGCCTACGAACCCCGCCGCAGGTACCACGCCGCCAGCCAAAACCCGCTGCGCGCCAGCACCCCGCAAGAGCCCAGCGCTGTAGCGAGCGAGGGGGCGCGATCATGAGCCAGGCATTGACCTTGCCCTTCACCGCCTGGTCCGTGGGCCGACGGGTTGCCGCTGGCACCTTTGCAGCGGTCGTGGCCACTGCCCTGCTCTGTGCGGCGGTCTATGTCTCGGGGGTGTTGTTTCTGCTGCTCAGCAAGGCCGACCCCAGGCAGGCCCGGTGGAGCAGCATCACCACCTACTGGCAGCTCTATTCCGGAGATGCTGTTTTGCGCCAGCGCCTGTTCACCGCCATGGCCCTGTCTGGCACTGGCTTGCTGGTCATCCTGCCCGGCGCTCTCATCGCAGCGGCCCGGCCACGCCGGGCCTTGCATGGCGACGCGCGTTTCGCCTCGGCTGGCGAAGTGGCCCGCGCTGGGCTTGTTGATTCGGCCCACCACCCTGACACCCCAAGCATCCTCATCGGACGATTCAAAGGCCGGTACCTCGCCCTGCCCGGCCAGCTGTCGGTGATGTTGTCGGCCCCCACCCGCAGCGGCAAAGGTGTGGGCGTGGTGATTCCCAACCTGCTCAACTGGCCCGACTCCGTGGTCGTGCTCGACATCAAGGGCGAAAACCACGCCATCACGGCGGGCTACCGCGCCGCCCATGGCCAGGCGGTCTACGCCTTCTCCCCGTTCGACGAACAGGCCCGCAGCCACCGCTGGAACCCGCTGACGGCGGTTCGCACCAGCCCGCTGCACCGGGTCGGCGATCTGCTGGGCATCGGCCAGGTCTTCTTCCCCAACGACGGCAGCGGCACCTCGTCCGAAACCTTCTTCAACGACCAGGCGCGCAACCTGTTTCTGGGCCTGGGCCTGTTGCTACTTGAAACCCCCGAGCTGCCCCGCACCGTGGGTGAGCTGTTACGCCAGTCTTCTGGCAAAGGCCAGCCGTTGAAAGACCACCTGGGCAGCCAGATCACCCAGCGCCGCGAGCAAGGCAATCCGCTCACCGACGAATGCGTCGATGCGCTGCAGCGCTTGCTGAGCAATTCCGAGAACACGCTGTCCAGCGTGGTCGCCACCTTCCACGCGCCGCTCACCATCTTTGCCGATGCGGTGGTCGATGCCGCCACCAGCGCCGACGACTTCCGGCTCGAAGACCTTCGGCGCCAGCGCATGTCGGTCTATGTGCGCATTCCGCCGCACCGCCTGGCCAATGCCCGCCCCTTGCTGAACCTGTTCTTCTCGCAACTGGTCAGCCTCAACACCCGCCAACTGCCCGAACAAGACCCAAGCCTGAGGTTTCAATGCCTGCTGGTCAACGACGAGTTCACCGCCATGGGCCGCGTGGGCGTCATCACCCACTCTGCCGCCTTCCTGGCTGGCTATAACCTGCGCCTACTCACCGTGGTGCAAGCCATGTCGCAGCTGGACGCGGTCTACGGAGACAAAGAAGCCCGCACCTTCGCCACCAACCACGGCCTGCAAATTCTGTATGCCCCACGCGAACAGCGCGACGCCGACGAGTACAGCGCCATGCTCGGCCATTTCACCGAGCGCGCCACCTCACGCGGGCGCAGCCGTTCTTTCAGCGGACACGGCCACAGCACCGTCAGCCGTAACGAAAGCGAGCAACGTCGCGCCCTGCTGCTGCCGCAGGAGTTCAAGGAATTGGGCCGCGAGCGGCTGGTGGTGATCTTCGAGAACTGCAAACCAATCCTCGGCGAAAAGATCCGTTACTTCCAGGACAAGGCCTTCACGTCGCGCCTGAAGCCTGCGCCAGCAGTGAAGTCGATGGACATGGACCTGCACCTCGCCAAAGTCCAACAGCGCTGGCGCTTAGCTGATGACGAACTTCCTCCGGGACAAACCAGCATGGACATCGGCGTTCTGAATCACGACGTCAAGCTGACCAAAGACCAGATGGAAGGTCCACCTGACAAGCTGGCGGAAACCTGCATCGGCTTCTTTGACGACAGGCTGGAAGCTGTCGGCGAAGGCGGGTTCATCGAGCCGGTCGAAGAGATCGATGAGGTCGAGTCCACCCCAAACACTACTTCCGCACCGTCCGCTACCAGCAACACAGAACCCATCCGACTCGAAACCCTGGAGGAACAGCCATGACCACCCACCTGACCTTGCGCTCTGCGCTGACCCTCTCAAGCCTTGCGCTGCTGGGCGCCTGCAGCTCACCGCCCAAGCCCCCCACCGTGGACGAATCTCAGAAGCGGCCCGCCAATGCGCTGATGGCCGTCGAGCTGCAGATGTGCAGGAACGATCTTCAGAACGCCCGCATCGAGGCCAATGAATCCAACCGCCTCGCAGAAACCACCACCGCCACACTGGCCCACATGGCCGCGCGCCAGCAGTTGATGGCGTCGATTCAGGAGAAAGCGCAAGCCAACAGCGTTCGCATCGTCCACTTCGGTTTCAACAGCACCCGGGTGTCGATACCCGCCGAGGAGGCATTGGCTCTGGTGGAAGAAGCCAAGACCGCACCACTCGTGGTGCTGAGGGGGCGCACCGACGGCACCAGCGACTCTTCCGCCGAAAGCCGTATTGCACAGGCCCGGGCCAACGCTATGCGTGACTACCTGATCGCTGCCGGCGTGCACGCCGCTCGCATCCGCACCACCCACCAACCCAGCGGCGACCACATGGCCGACAACGGCAACCCACGCGGCAGAAATCTCAACCGACGGGTCGAGATCGAGGTTTACCGGGTGCCACCGGTATCCCTACAGTCCTCGACCCCACCCCAACCCTGACACCCCGTCTGCTGGCCTTGACCAACGAAGGAGACCACCATGGATGAAAGACCTGCACCGGCCCGGCGTTTGGACCAACCCACGGCAGACACCAGCGCCACCTTGGGCGGCACAGTGGAACCCGTGGATCGCTCCGCCATCGCCATCCGGACCTTCCAGACACCCGAGCCAGAGCCGGGCGAGCGGTACGAACTGCGCGATCCGTTTGCCGAAATCACCTACCGCACCGACCGCTACCAGGACATGGTGGCCAAAGCCGACCAGCTCGGCGCCAACCGGTTTGTCGTCGTGGATGTGCGCGGGCAAAAGTCCTTCGTCCACAAGATCGACGGGCAATGGCGGCGGGACGAAGCCCGAGATGCCCAGCCCCCCGCGACCGCCACGCAAGCGAAACCGGCAAAGACCGATCCAGCACGCCAGACGGCAGAGTCGAATGTCATCCCCTTACCGGCCAAAGACAAAGGGGTGGAAACACCCGACGCATCCAACCCGCAAACAAGCGCCCGCATGGACGCGCAGGCCGAACGCGAAGCGCTCGTCTCCCGGCTGGAAGCTGCCTTGATGGACCGCTACATCATCAAGCGCACCCCGGTCACGCTGGGCGACGTCAGCCTCGGCCTGACCGAATACCGCTTCCGGGGCGACACCGCGCGCGTGGCCTTCACCGAATCCACCTTCCGACTGGCGACAGACACCAACAGCCCCTCGGTGGCTCGCTCCATGGTCGACGTGGCCGAAGCCCGCAACTGGCGGTCCCTGCGGGTCACGG